>NZ_JBXFXH010000006.1:0-78871 GCF_056856775.1 Enterobacter sp. QK-SA4 | reverse complement strand
CATGGCAGGCGTCATACCCGCAAAGGCGAAAGAGGTACGATTAACATAGTGAACGGAACACCAATTCACGAACGTTCCCGAAATATCGATAACAGACGCTCTCTGGGGCATTGGGAGGGCGATTTAGTCTCAGGTACAAAAAACTCTTATATAGCCACACTTGTAGACCGAAAATCACGTTATACGATCATCCTTAGACTCAGGGGCAAAGATTCTGTCTCAGTAAATCAGGCTCTTACCGACAAATTCCTGAGTTTACCGTCAGAACTCAGAAAATCACTGACATGGGACAGAGGAATGGAACTGGCCAGACATCTGGAATTTACTGTCAGCACCGGCGTTAAAGTTTACCTCTGCGATCCTCAGAGTCCTTGGCAGCGGGGAACAAATGAGAACACAAATGGGCTAATTCGGCAGTACTTTCCTAAAAAGACATGTCTTGCCCAATATACTCAACATGAACTAGATCTGGTTGCTGCTCAGCTAAACAACAGACCGAGAAAGACACTGAAGTTCAAAACACCGAAAGAGATAATTGAAAGGGGTGTTGCATTGACAGATTGAATCTACAGCGGCTTTTTTTAATATGTCCCGTTCGTCGGTAACCCGTTTCAGCTCTTTCTGGAGACGGCGGATCTCGGCCTGAGCATCTGACTGTTCTTTATTAGTGGAAGAATCCGGACCGTACTTCTTTATCCAGGCGTAAAGGCTGTGGGTGGTGATATCGAGACGTGTTGCAACGCTGGCAACAGAATAACCGCGATCAACAACCTGTTTGACTGCTTCAGTTTTAAACTCTTCGGGATAACGCTTACCGCTCATGGGCACCTCTCTTTAAGCCATCTTAAATGACTCTGAGGTGTCTGTTAAACCCATGGCGATTCAGTAGTCAATTCCTCACCATTCAAAACCATCCGCTGGATCTTCGTTAGCTTCAGAGCGTCTGCCACACCTTGTTAGTACGCAGTAATTCCTCTTCCTCGACGCATGCGCCTGCGTGCGCACGCTTTCTGCGGCGAGCGGATGATATTGACTGAAGCATGCAGCAGACTTTCAGTTGGATGCTGAACTGAAAACGGCTACATTTTGATCGGCTTTGCAATTTTTAAGGTGGTTTGCAATTTTAATGTTGCTTTGCGATTTTTATCAAGATTTAATAGATTAATGCAAAGATGATAACAAGGAACAGAGAATGGGACTGATGGAAACGCTTGACCAGTGCATTAATGCTGGTCATGAAATGACGAAAGCTATCGCGATTGCACAGTTTAACGATGATAGTCCGGAAGCTAGGAAAATTACCCGTCGCTGGCGTGTGGGTGAGGCCGCCGATCTGATTGGTGTTTCTTCTCAGGCAATCCGTGATGCCGAAAAAGCAGGACGCCTTCCACATCCTGATATGGAAATGCGTGGACGGGTGGAGCAGCGGGTGGGCTACACCATTGAACAAATCAATCATATGCGGGATGTATTTGGCACCCGTTTGCGCCGTCCTGATGACAGCGTTCCGCCCGTTATTGCGGTGGCAGCACATAAAGGGGGGGTTTATAAGACATCGGTATCTGTCCACCTGGCACAGGATCTGGCGCTGAAAGGGCTGAGGGTACTACTTGTCGAAGGGAATGATCCTCAGGGCACAGCCTCCATGTACCACGGTTGGGTTCCTGATTTGCATATCCATGCCGAAGACACACTGTTGCCTTTTTATCTCGGTGAGCGCGATGATGCAGCCTATGCCGTCAAATCCACCTGCTGGCCGGGTCTCGACATCATTCCGTCATGCTTGGCTCTGCACCGCATTGAAACAGAGCTCATGGGAAGGTTTGACGACGGAAAACTCCCGACAGAACCCCACATGATGCTTCGCCTGGCCATCGAAACGGTGGCTCATGATTATGATGTCATTGTTATCGACAGTGCACCGAACCTCGGTATTGGTACCATCAATGTTGTTTGTGCTGCGGATGTACTCATTGTGCCAACGCCAGCTGAGTTATTCGATTACACCTCTGCCCTTCAGTTTTTTGACATGCTGCGCGATCTGTTAAAAAACGTGGATCTGCAGGGTTTTGAGCCTGACGTCAGAATTCTTCTGACCAAGTACAGCAATAACAATGGCTCGCAGTCACCCTGGATGGAAGAACAGATCCGCGATGCCTGGGGAAGCATGGTACTGAAAAACGTTGTACGCGAGACCGACGAGGTCGGTAAAGGTCAGATCCGTATGAGAACAGTGTTTGAGCAGGCTATCGATCAACGCTCGTCTACAGGAGCCTGGCGAAATGCGCTGGCTATCTGGGAGCCTGTTTGTAATGAAATTTTTGATCGCCTGATTAAACCTCGCTGGGAGATCAGATAATGAAACGTGCTCCAGTTATTCCAAAACATACCATAAAAGATATTAGCCCCGAAACTGAGCCGTCAGCGGCACCCGCTGCACCGATGGTTGATTCATTAATCGCACGTGTAGGAGCCATGGCTCGTGGAAATGCCATACTGCTTCCAGTTTGCGGCCGGGAAGTGAAATTTATTCTGGAAGCCATCCCGGGCGAGAGTGTTGAAACGGCATCGAGAGTCTGGTCAGGTAATGAACGAGACCAGGAACTACTGACCGAAGACGCGCTTGATGATCTAATCCCCTCTTTCATCCTGAGTGGTCAGCAGACGCCTGCGTTCGGACGACGGGTAGAAGGTGTCATTGAGATTGCAGATGGTAGTCGCCGTCGTAAAGCCGCCATTCTGACATCATCGGATTATCGTGTTCTCGTCGGGGATCTCGATGACGAACAGATGATGGCTTTATCACGGCTGGGTAATGATTACCGCCCTGTCAGTGCTTATGAACGGGGCAACCGCTATGCAAAGCGGTTGGAAAATGATTTTAACGGCAATATCTCTGCTCTGGCTGAAGCTGAGAATATTTCCCGTAAAATCATCACGCGTTGCATCAACACGGCCCATTTGCCAAAATCAGTGGTTGCCCTGTTTACTCACCCTGGTGAACTTTCCGCCCGCTCTGGGGAGGCGCTGTATAAAGCATTTTCGGGAAAAGAAGCTTTATTGTTGCAACGGACACAACAGCTTCATGAGCAAAAGAAAGCGGGAGTTATCTTTGAATCCGAGGAAGTTATTGGTTTACTGACAGATGTTCTGAAAGAGCCATCAGGTAAAAAAGTTAACCTTAATACCCGTCATCAATTTGTACCTGGTGCGACAGCCCTATACAAAGGCGATAAGGTGATTTTTAATCTCGATAAATCTCGTTTACCTGCCGAATGTATCGAGAAGATAGAAAGCATACTGCGTGACTTACAAAAAGTTTAGCCTGTTTAATGTTACAAGCGAGCGTTATCATTAATTTCAAATATCCTTAATGCGTTACATGCTGCTTCGGAATATATACATCCGAAGCAGCTATTCTCTGCACTATAACACCAGTGGTGTTAAAAAGGTCTGTTTTCTTATCTCAACCTGATTGTTACCATAATCTAAGATCTAGTTTCTGCTACTTTTTCTTAACTAGTTCCACGGTTCACCCCTCAGCCTGCATATCAGAACTCAGACGGTAACCCATCCCGGAATACTGATTCCACACACCAGATTAACTGGGACCACGGTCCCACCTCCTACTTGCGTGGCAAAACTCACCCGCTAATCCCGCCCGGAATACGGATTCCACACACCAGATTAATGGGACCACGGTCCCACCTCCTACTTACGTGTCAGAACTCACCCGTTAATCCCGCCCGGAATACGGATTCCACACACCAGAATAACTGGGACCACGGTCCCACCTTCTACTTGCGTGGCAGAACTCACCCGTCAACCCCAACCGGGAATATCGATTCCACACGCCGGATTCACTGGAACTATGGTTCCACTCTGTTCAGCTGTTTTTATCACAATACCGATTTTAAGATTGTTACAGTGATTCCTGTATTCGGTGCGTAAGAAGATTATGTTCGTTTTGTTCCCTAGTGCTTCCTCGCTCACTCGCGGGCTTCGCCCTGTCGTTCGGCTGCGGCGAGCACTACTGATTCTCTCTGAAAGGGGAATTTAACTGAACCTAGCAATGGGGATATCTTTCCAACGGGTGGTGTAAGCAGGGGAGAGCATATCGCGTTTCATCTGCCAGGAAGGCGCAATCCCTCGGCTGGTAAACCAGACCTGTCCCAGACCGGAATGATTAATATCATCGAGAACCTTCATTAGCTCAGCGCGGTGAGGACGTGGCGAACGTTCGTCAAACAGCTGCAGCTGCGAAACGCCGGAGCCGGTGAAGTCATTCAGCATCACACCGGCTTTGGCATACCGGTGCCCGTCCTTCCAGATGCGCTCCAGAGCCGTTGTGGCGGCCGCAATGATGTCCCGGGTGTCCTGAGTGGGGGTAAGCAGTTTCTCAGTGGCCACGTTGCCGTAGTAAGGCTCTTTAACGGCGAACGGAGACGTTTTGATGAATACGGAAATATGCCGACAATACTGGCGCTCTTTACGCAGCTTTTCTGAGGCCCGCTCTGCGTACTGACAGACAGCCTGCCGCAGCGAATCGTACTCCGTGATTTTCTCTCCAAAACTGCGGCTGCAGACAATCTGCTGTTTCACTGGCGGGGCTTCCTCAAGCGACATGCAGCTTTCCCCGTTCAGTTCGCATACTGTTCGCTCGAGAACGACGGAGAAATTTTCCGGATGAAGGCCGGGTTCGCCTGGGCCAGATCGAGCGCGGTCCTGATGCCAAGGACATTGAGCTTGCGTGCAATACGGTTTCCCACGCCCCAGATCTCTTCGACCGGCTGCAGTGAAAGCAGTTTCCGCGTTCGCTGTGGATTCCCCCGGGTCAGGGCGAGCACACCACGAAACTGTTTCCACTCTTTAGAGGCCCACTGGGCTGATTTAGCGAGGGTTTTCGTCGGTCCGGCACCCACGTCGATGGTCAGACGGGTACAGTCATACACGTGCTGGCGCAGCTGCCGGCCGAAATCCTCCAGGTCCATGCAGTGCTCCACACCGGTCAAGTCAAGGAACATCTCGTCGATCGAATACTGTTCCACCCTGGGGGCCAGCTCCTCCAGGCAGTTCATCACGCGCGCCGACATCGAGGCATTTATGTGGAATAGAAAATCAATATAAATAATGCATGCTTTAAAAGATTACTATGAACTAAAAGCATACGTCCGAAATTGTTACCACATATCAAGATTCACAACTAATAATTTCGTATATTAATCCTCCAAGGCAGGTAGTCAGCTATCTGTTTGGCTTCCCTGATGCGATGGTAAAATGAAAAGACCACCGTTATGGGTTTAATAAAAAGATGCAGTCTTCTCCAGCTCAGCATGTTAGAAGGATTTTTCAATGGATGTTGAAATCAAATACTGCAATAACATAGATAACGCTTGCATTACACTCTCTGAAAATAAACTTAACATTAAGTTCGCTCCAAATGGCACGGGTAAAAGCACCATATCACGTGCCATTTTGCACAGTGTTTCTCGTGATGCCGCTGGTCTTAACAGTCTGCTACCTTTTAAGTTTCGAGCAGTGAATCCCGACGATTTTCAGCCCAGTGTAACGGGTACAGAGCAAATTCAGGATGTAATGTGCTTTGATGAAAAGTACGTGTCTCAGTTCACATTTCAGCCTGATGAACTGATTAGTAACAGCTTTGACATCTTTATCAAAACAGAAGCCTACAACCAAACGGAGCGAGAGATCGACTCGATGGTAATGGCAATCCGGCAGGAATTCAGTGGTAATGATGAGCTTGAGCTATTTATTACACATCTTCAGGAGCTTAGTGGTGCGTTCAAGCTGACAAGCAAGGGCTTATCTAAAGCCTCTACGGGGATGAAGGGGTTGGCAGGGGGTAACAAGCTTCAGCATATTCCCTCCGGGCTAGAGCCTTATCAGCCATTTATTCAGAGTCATCGTAATGTAGAGTGGATCGAGTGGCAGACCAAAGGGTATGAAAATTTCTGCTCACTCTCTGAGGGATGCTGTCCTTTCTGCACAGGTGATTCTCACGAAAAAGCAGAACAAATTAGCAAAGTAAGCGCTGAATATGACAAAGCAGTGATCAAAAATCTGGTTGGTATCATCACAGTACTTGATAAATTAGGCGAGTATTTTTCCGAAGCCGCACGCTCCCGTCTGAGGGAAATAACGACGTTACAGGGAGGATTGGAGAAGAAGCATGAAGACTACCTTGTTACCGTAAAGCAGCAGACAGAAAATCTTCTGGCCATGCTCTTAACATTAAAAACCCTGAACAGTTTTACTTTTAACGACGCCGGAAATATTCGTGCCTCTTTAGCCTCTTTTCGTTTGGATGTGAAGTATTTTTCCGAGCTGCAATCTGATAAAACTCTTGCAACAATTGGGAGACTGAACGCCTCGTTAGATAGCCTCATTTCCCAGGCTGGTTTGCTGCAGGGGCAAATCAACAAGCAGCGCGCTGGCATGCAGCGGCTCATTCAGAAACACAAGAAGGATATCAACACTTTTCTGGCATATGCGGGTTACCGCTATCAGGTAGATATATCTGGCGATGGAGAACAGTGCCGTCTTAAGCTTCGCCATGTCGACTATACCGACTATCTCAGTGGAGGTAGCCAACATTTGAGCTACGGCGAGCGTAATGCCTTTTCGATCGTTCTTTTTATGTACGAATGCCTGGCTCGTAAGCCCAACCTGATTATTCTCGATGATCCTATCTCTTCGTTTGATAAAAACAAAAAATTTGCCATCCTGGAAATGTTGTTCCGCCGTGACTCATCTGAGTGTTTGAAAAACCAGACGGTACTGATGCTTACACATGACGTTGAGCCAATCATCGATACTCTGAAGTCGGTGAAGAAGTTGTTTAGTAACCAGGTTACTGCATCCTATTTACGTTATAGCACTGGCACGATAACTGAATTACCTATCCGCGAAAGCGATATTCTGACGTTTGCCCAAATCTGCAAAGTGGTTCTCGAATCCGACTGTGATGACCTGATCAAGCTCATTTATCTTCGCAGGCATTATGAAATCATGGACAATCGAGGTGATGTTTATCAGGTACTTTCTAACTTATTTCACCGCCGAGAGGAACCAATCGACACACGCCTACCTCTGATTGAAGGAACAGGGTACCCGATGATGGACCCGGAGAGCTTCCTTAATGGATGCAGTTTAATCACTAAAAATATTTTTGGTTTTGATTACCCCCATATGCTGAGCTTGCTGAATGATCCTGACAAAATTCTGTCGTTATATCGAAGCTGCACGAATGGCTATGAAAAACTTCAGGTGTTCCGACTACTGGAACCTGAGGCCGATAACCGTGTCATTCGCAAGTTTGTGAATGAAACCTATCATATTGAAAACGAGTTTATCTGCCAACTAGACCCCACACGATTCGATCTTATCCCGGAATACGTTATTGTTGAATGTGACAGGCTGCTCCTTAATATCGGGGCGTCGAACGATGATGCTGAACTGGAAACGGCCTGAGCGTATGGTCTAGATGTAACTCTTCTTAGCAGTGAAGGTGAGTAGTAATACTCACCTACTTGGATCTCCAATTCAATTGAGCCTGCTGATAAGCACGCCTTTTTGGCGAGAAACAGAAGCCTCTAAAGTTGGGACATGCGAGACATGGCGCTTTTTATGCCGCCAGATAGTATCTTTCTGGCCCTGTAATGACAAAAAGCTGATTTTCGTTAACAATAACCCTGTTTAAATATCCAGATAAAAACATTTCCTCTGGGTCAAATGAGTGATACAGTTTCACCCATAAGACCCAATGGAGGCAATATGTCTGAATTTGAATTACTGGCGCAGGATCTGCTTGAGAAAGCAGAGGCGGAAGAACAACTGCGACAGGAAAATGATAAAAAGCTGCTCGGGCAGGTGCTGGAAATCTATGACCAGAAGTACGTGGCTGAACTGCTTAGAAAAGTTGGTAAAAATGAGTGGAGTCGCGAGACTCTTAATCGCTGGATTAATGGTAAGTGCTCACCTAAGTCGCTGACGTTAGCCGAAGAGGAACTTCTACGAAAAATGCTTCCGGAAGCGCCTGCTCATCACCCTGACTATGCCTTCCGGTTTATTGACCTGTTTGCTGGCATTGGAGGTATACGGAAGGGCTTCGAAACCATCGGTGGCCAGTGCGTTTTTACCAGTGAATGGAATAAAGAGGCTGTGCGCACATATAAAGCTAACTGGTTTAACGATGCTCAGGAACACACTTTCAATCTCGATATTCGGGAAGTCACGCTCAGTGATAAACCTGAAGTACCTGAAAACGATGCCTATGCTTACATTAATGAGCATGTGCCGGATCATGATGTACTTCTGGCAGGTTTCCCCTGTCAACCGTTCAGCCTTGCGGGTGTAAGCAAGAAAAACTCGCTCGGGCGCGCGCATGGTTTCGAATGTGAGGCTCAGGGAACGCTCTTCTTCGATGTGGCGCGTATTATCCGCGCAAAAAAACCTGCCATCTTTGTTCTTGAAAACGTTAAAAACCTGAAGAGCCATGACAAGGGTAAAACCTTTAAAGTCATCATGGATACCCTCGACGAACTGGGCTATGAAGTTGCGGATGCAGCTGAGATGGGCAAAAACGATCCTAAAGTTATCGACGGAAAGCACTTTTTACCTCAGCACCGAGAACGTATCGTTTTGGTCGGTTTCCGTCGTGATCTGAATATTCACCAGGGTTTTACCCTGCGCGATATTAGTCGTTTTTATCCGGAACAGCGTCCGTCATTTGGCGAACTGCTGGAACCCGTGGTTGACAGCAAATATATACTGACGCCGAAACTCTGGGAGTATCTCTATAACTACGCCAAAAAGCACGCAGCTAAGGGTAACGGATTCGGTTTTGGCCTCGTTAATCCTGAAAATAAAGAAAGCATTGCCCGTACGCTTTCTGCTCGCTATCACAAAGACGGGTCTGAAATTCTGATAGACCGTGGCTGGGATATGGTCACAGGTGAAACAGACTTCGCGAACGAAGAAAATCAGGCGCATCGGCCCCGCAGGCTGACTCCACGAGAGTGCGCGCGCCTTATGGGTTTTGAAAAAGTAGATGGCAGGCCTTTTCGCATTCCTGTGTCAGACACTCAGTCGTACAGGCAGTTCGGTAACTCCGTAGTGGTGCCCGTGTTTGAAGCCGTAGCCAAACTGCTTGAACCTTATATCCTGAAAGCGGTTTATGCCGATTCGTGCAAGGTTGAACGAATCTGAACGCTCCTCCCGGTATTTATGCCGGGAGATTATCTATGGAATATCTGCGTAAAGCCCTGTCAGCTCAGCAATAAACGCGCCTAGCGTCATTAGCTCAGCTCTCACCGCCTCCGGGTATTTTTTGTGCAGAGATGATGGCACGACCAGTCTGACACCCGACTCCCGCATCTCCCGATATTGAGCCAGAGAAACTCCCTCCTGGAGTGTAAACAGATGCACCTGATGAATTTTATCGGCCTCATTCAGTATCTGACGCCAGCGATCCTTACAGGTAGTCTTGACTGCCAGCATGCGCAGATTTTCTACGGGAAACTCAGTATCGTGGTAAGCCCCTGCGGAAGGGAAAAGGAAATCGGGCTTTTTATTACCTTCTGTGACGGCCTGCGTCGCAAAGTGTCGCAGGCCGTGCTCAATGAATAGATGCTCCAGGTGCAGTTCCAGCGACTTCCCGGCTCTGGATTTACGGCGATTGCTGACAGAATTGGCCAGCGCAATAAATTCATCCACAGAGCCAAATCCTTTTCGGATGATATCCAGAACATGCAGTTCCTCAACCAACAGAAATATGTCGTACTCCACGCGCCGGCGGTCAAGAAGTTGCTCATCCGGATCAAGGGAATTTTTCACATAATGGCTGGCTGCATACTGAATAATTTCACTTCCCGACGGAAAGCGCAGGTGCCAGTCTTCAGGTAGAATATATTTATGATTTACTGGCGCTTGCTGTAGAGATAGTCCGCCAAGAATCTGTCCTGCGGGGCCGGATATAAGCGCTCCGGGTATAACTTCACCAATAGCGGTCTCAATGACGTCCTCTTCATCAGTGCTGGCGCATACCCAAATATTTACTTCCTTACAGTCCCCCCCTTGCTCATCAAGCTTGAAAGCCAGGAGCGTCAGAGCCCCTGTATTTTCAGGATCCTGAAGTGGGCTGCCTCTACCCCAGCGGGTAATCCTTTTTTCATTCCGGGTTTTACCAAAATGACGGCTGTTATAATAAATTGCCCGGGCTTCGCTGTCTGGGCAATCATGCGATGACACATGTGCGGTGAGAAAAACCGAAGGGTTCAGTTCACGGGTATGGTTGATAGACGGAAACAGTTTTTCAACGATACCTGAAGGGATATAAAGCCCTACCTGGTGACCACCTGTTGCGCCGGTATCGTTGGCGGAAAGGCGTTTGATGTAGACGAAGTAATTCTCACATGCGATCTCAAGTAGCCAGTTGTGGAAAACCGACATAAGCATCCCCTGTTACCCTGAAACTCTACTCACCATTTTTTCATAATTATATACAAACAGCCAGAAAGGCTGTTACAGGCGATTTGATCTGCAACCTATTGGTTAATATGCTCTGATGTGCGCAATCTTCGTTTTTTGCTCATATTGGTTCATTTTATCCTCCGGATTTACCGGTTAATTTTGCAAGAGCCTGTTCTACTTTTTTAATATCCTGCTCTACAATGGCTTTCTCATCAGGCGTGAGCGGGACCTCTTCGAGATAACGCCTGATAGATGTTTTACTCTCCAGCATCAGTCCGCGCGCACTGTCTTTCAGCAGATTAAAATCGCAACCAATGCAGGCCATTCTGTGCGGGCAACTGCTCCAGAATGGATTCATGCAGAAGGACTCACCAAGGTCATAATAGGTCGCCGGATCAGTGGGCGAGACCGCTTCCGGATCGTGATCGACCAGTACGCTTATCATATGGGCTATCCGATCGGCCTTCACAAATGACGCTGCCAGCTGTGTAGGGCGGATGCGAATGTAATGCAGGGTTGACTGTGGTGATGAATGACCTGACCACTGCATCAGTTCATACAGCGACATGCCCTGTGGTACGCTGGCAAGCGCAGTCAGGGCTGAAACCCGTCCACGGTGGCTGGTTATGGCGCCTCCGCTGTCTTCAACCGGCAGCCCCGCTCTGGCGCAGAGGACTGGGATGACCGTCCGGTTAATCACATCGCTGCCTGCCGGCTTGCCGCGATACTGGAAGAGATAACGGACTTTTTCTCCGGTGCGATCATCATTCAGTTTTGCCTGATCCACGGGGCGGATGTTCAACCATATGTCTACATATTTTTTTACAATGACAGAGACGGGTTTAACAAATGCTTTCGATGTCTTTCCTGCCGGGACGTTTAGATAACATAGTGTTCCGGCAGGAACGACACTACCATCCTCCCTGATAATGTCTTCTGACTGAGGCGTGACGCATTCCGTAGTCAGGCGCAGGAGTTCATTCTGTCGTAAACCTGCATGGGTCCAGATAACAGCCATTGCCTGAAGCATGGAAAGGGGATAGTGAATTTCACTGAGCAGGTCTTCGTGGCGCAGGTTCAGACTGGCCCAGATGAGTTTGAGCCAGACGGGATCATCTATCACTCTCGGATTTACACCACGGCGAAAAAGTGGGGTATCTGCCGCTTAGCTCTGCCAGTTACGGTATACCAGGTCTGCTGATGCTCGCCGGCGCGCTTCTTATCTGGCAGGTCCGGGACTCACTGCGGCCAGCCCTGTTTGCTGTCTGGCTGTTGCTGGTCGCCCTGCTTAATGCCCGACATGGTGATGTGATGACGTTTTCCGGTGTACTGCTGACGTTGACTGTGCTGTTTTGCGTGCACGGGCTGGTACCGGCTCCCGGACGACGCCTGCAGGCCGGACGGTGGTTTGCACCAGCGTATGCCCTCCATCTGCTGTGTATTGGTTTTCTGGTCAGTGTTCTCTGACCTGTCTTTACTGTTGCTTTAATCAAACAAAAGGAATTCACATGAAAAATAAGCAAATCGCTTTATCAGCGGTTATCTCTGGTTGCCTGTCATTAAGCGGGCCGGTGTTTGCTGCGCCTGCAATTCTTCAACCAGTTCAGACAGTTATAGAACCAGACGGTTTTAAAAACGTTCCGGTACGCCAGATTCAGCAGGGAGAACAGGTAACGACCAACGTTCTGTTGCGTCAGATCCTGGCGGAGGTGATAAAGACAAATAGTCTGAAGGAAGATAAACGCTGTAGCGATGGTGAGAAGAACTATTCTCCGGGCTACATCATCAGCGTTGGCAATAAAACGCTGCGTTGTGATATTGCCAAGGATTACCCTCAATGGATCGAGGGGGACAAAGCTTGAGAGCGAAAAACCTTCTGTCTAATCCTGGTTTGTTCAACAAAACGGCCTGACGCCTCCGCAGGGCGTCGTTGTCCAACCCCGGCAATCGGGGAAAAGCGAGTTTCCCCCGATTCCGGCGTTTCTGAATACATCCAGCGAAGGAAATACCATGCAAACAATGCCTAAAAAACATATGTGCCGATGGCTTCTGCCCGGCCTGCTCGGTCTGGTTCTGTGCGCGCCAGTACCGAATACTTACGCAGCCACCGTTGAGGCAGGATTTTCTCCGGAAGGTACAGCTCTCCAGCTGGTTCTTAAGACAATTGAGACCGCGCAACAGGAAATCCGTCTGATGGGCTATTCCTTCACCTCTCCGGAGGTGGCTAGGGCACTTGTCAGGGCAAAACGTCGGGGCGTAGATGTGGGCGTGGTTCTGGACTGGAAAGCTAATACCGGAAAGAACAACAACGCCAGTAAAGCAGCCATGAACATTCTGGTTGGTGCTGGTATCCCGGTTCGTACAGTCAGTGCCTACAAAATTCTCCATGATAAAGTGATCGTCGTTGATGGCCGCAACACCCAGGTCGGCTCATTTAACTTCAGCCGGGCTGCAGACCGTTCGAATTCGGAGAACGTGCTTGTCGTCTGGGATGACCCAGTCTTAGCCCGCAGCTACCTGAACCACTGGACATCCCGCTGGGCGCAAGGAACGGACTGGAAACAGACGTACTGACATCCCAAGAAACGATCCTGAAACGTAAACCGTGCGCCAACACAGGTTACGTTCATAAAGTAAGTCGCTGATTTCAGGAATCTGTAGTATTCTCTGCAAACGATCCAAGTTTGATCCTTGAGGAGGCAGAGATGTCGCAGATCGATAATGCAGTAACTTCCTCATCGAAACGAGCTTACCGAAAGGGTACGCCTCTTAGTGTAAGTGAGAGGAAAATGCGTTCGGTATCCCGTAAAAGGGAGACTCATAAACCTGTAAATGTGTTCATCCAGAATTCTCACAAAGATAAACTGGACGCATTTTGTCAGGAGAATGGGTTAACTCAGGCAGAAGCGATAGAGCTGCTCATAAAACGAGAATTGTTAGGTGAGTAGTCACATTCCTTGATCGAACTGTCTTTGAATGCTAAATTCCTGTTCGTATAAAGAATTTTGATGGCTGGCCACGCCGTAAGGTGGCAGGGAACTGGTTCTGAGAGGTATCAACCTGGGACCAGAAAAGCAAAAACCCCGATAATCTTCATCTAGTTTGGCGACGAGGAGAAGATTACCGGGGCCTACTTAAACTGTATAGCCATCAATCAGGCTATGCAGGGAGTATAGTTTTATGCTCAGAAAAGTTCAATACTTGTTTCTGCGCCATTTACTCCTTCCGCGCATTGTAAGTGCAGGCGGGTTTGAATAGCGGAACATTTTCCGATGCTACCTATTTCGACTGGTCGGAATACGACTCAGTAAATCAGCGTGAAGTACGCGATTCTGCTGTTGTTTCTCCGAAGCGTACTCGCCGTCGTCGCGGAACACACTCGACGGTGTGTAAGTGTGCTGATCCTAAATATCTTCGACCTGCGAACTTTAGCGAGCTCCCGAAAGTACTTCGGGACGGGTATCATCGTGCCCAGAAACGCCGTTTCTCGTGGCATCCGTATTTCGTGCATATGCGCACAAATGCTGGCCGTGAGCGCGATTTCCGACAGGAACGCCAGCATCTCCTCGATGCACTGGCCGTTCTGCTGGTCAGCG
The DNA here is from genome assembly GCF_056856775.1 of Enterobacter sp. QK-SA4. NCBI lineage: Bacteria > Pseudomonadati > Pseudomonadota > Gammaproteobacteria > Enterobacterales > Enterobacteriaceae > Enterobacter > Enterobacter sp. QK-SA4. The sequence goes on along the minus strand of NZ_JBXFXH010000006.1, from coordinate 64,784 downwards.
GCTGCGACATTGCCACGTTTAACGTCGCCCTCAACAGTTCACAGATATGCAAGGCATTAAGTCCAAAAGATTCCCGGGGTGAGGTAATACCTGGTGAAGAGGTCACGCCTTCCCGCATTTGCCGCGCACTCGATCTGTTAGAAAATTACGGCCTTATCGAGCCGTACATGCGTCGCCTGGACCCGTACACAAAAACATACCTCCCGCGTCATGTCACGTTAACAGAGCAGTTTTTCAAGCTCCTCCAGGTCAATCTCGATCTGCTGTTCAAAGAGCGTGAAGAACGTCTGCGCGCGCTGGCTGAGGGGATTCTTGCCCCAGGCGAAGTGATGTCCGTAAAAGCGGCCCGACAGCGCTTCTTTGACGAGAAAGTGGCGCAGGCCCTGAAGGTTCGCCGCGAGCGAGCGATAGAACAGAAGCGCCTTTCCAGAATTGCGCGTTCTACCCGGCTCGATGACCGGCAGTTCCAGATTGCAGCCTGGCTGATCAACACGCGGCCGGAAGTCTCAGGCATGACTCCGGATGATTTCGAGTTGCTGGTCTATCATTACCTGCGTCAGATCAAGCTCAATTTTGACGCTGAGCCACCAGGCTAACTTAACTTTCACTCCACGTTTTTCCTCTACCGCCGCTGGCGGTTTTTGTGCTTCCCCGCGTTTAAAAACTGGCTGAAAAACCATCAATAAAACCTGCCGTTACGACACGCATAACCGGCTAAAAACCCCCTGGTGAAGCAAACTGGTCATGTCTCAGTAGTTATGCACAAATATCCGCAAATATAGAGGACTTTTTACCCGCAATGACTGGAAGTATTACCCGCAAGTTTTTCTTAATCTTCTGGAAGCCCTTGGCTCTTTCTCACCAACGAACGCTTACGCGCCTTTGCCCTTTTTAAACATTCAATTAAAAAACGGATCTTATTCAGCCCCGCTTTCCTGTGGAAAACGGGGATAATGTCCGCCGCTTGCAGCGGACTACGTCCGCGCCGGTTCGGAAACAACAAATGTACCTCCCGCCACTACGCGGCGGGCATCAGTCAGAAGCAAATAGTTACAACATCCAAAATATTTACGCAAAGACGTGAACCGTGCACACCTGAACCATCACAGCCCCTCCCCACCACTGAAAAGCGAAGCCGCCCCGGCCCAAAGGGCCGGAACAACATCGCTTTTAATGCTGGATGATGTAACTAAACATTTGAGTTGCTGCCAGTAACATCGCGGCAGGATCTCAATACAGCCCCCGGGCACCGGCTTTGCCGGCTCCACGGCTCCGGAAATCACGCCCTGTACGTCGCAAGCGCCGTACAGCCCGCTCACCGGAGTTAAAAGGGCTTAATGAAACGACATCATAGCTATAAGCGGGTCATGGCTTAGCAGGGCGAAGGGATGGATTGGTGGAACCTATCATCAACGTTACCGGCTGCGCCGGGCTACGGCGCCATTAACTCCGGGGTTTGAGAGCCAATGGAACGAAAACGTACGCTAAGAAGTTAATTCATTGTTTAAATTGAAATTTAGTTCTCTCAGTTCCCCCTTCAAAATATCCTCCGGTAGCGTAAACGTATAATGCCCCAGCATATTGATATGCCCGTGCATCAGTGGGGACAACCGGGCGATATCTTCAACCCCGATTTCTTCTCCATTACTGCGTATCCAGCTCAGGGCTTCCTGCATATAAAGTGTGTTCCACAGTACCACTGCGTTAGTGACCAGGCCCAGTGCCCCCAGCTGATCTTCCTGACCTTCACGATAGCGCTTTCTGATCTCACCGCGCTGCCCGTAGCAGATCGCCCTCGCCACAGCATGGCGGCCTTCCCCCCGGTTTAGCTGCGTCAGGATCCGCCGACGATAATCCTCATCATCAATATAATTAAGAAGGTACAGCGTCTTGTTGACGCGCCCCACTTCCATGATCGCCTGTGCCAGCCCTGATGGGCGCGAGCTTTTCAGCAAAGAGCGAATGAGTTCTGAAGCATGAATGGTGCCCAGTTTCAGCGAACCGGCGGTTCGCATCATCTCATCCCACTGATCCTCGGCTTTCGACAGATCGGCACAACCACGTGCCAGTTCGTCCAGTGCACCGTAATTTGCCGATTTATCCACTCGCCAGAATACCGCTTCACCGGCATCGGCAAGCCGGGGGGAAAACTGGTATCCCAGCAGCCAGAAGAGGCCAAAAATAATGTCGCTGGTACCGGCTGTGTCTGTCATGATCTCAACCGGATTCAGCCCTGTCTGCTGCTCCAGAAGGCCTTCCAGCACAAAAATGGAATCTCGTAATGTGCCGGGGACAACGATGCCGTGGAATCCAGAGTACTGATCAGAGACGAAGTTGTACCAGGTGATGCCACGTCCGGAACCAAAATATTTTCTGTTAGGTCCTGAATTGACGGTTTTCACCGGCGTGACAAAGCGCATGCCATCAGCTGAAGCCACTTCGCCACCACCCCAGCGGCCAGCAAGCTCCAGTGTGGACTGAAAATCAACCAGGCGGGCATTGGCGCTGACCAGCGTTTCTGCCCGGAGGTAATTCTGTTTTACCCAGCTAAGCCGGTGGCGCGTCAGCGCCGGTATATTGTGCTTTATCAGCGGTTCCAGCCCGATATTGCAGGCCTCTGCCATCAGGACCGCGCACAGGCTGATGTGCAGATCCTGTGCCCGGGCCCCGGATTCACTGACATGCGTAAACTCACGTGTAAATCCCGTTCTGGCATCTATTTCAAGCAACAGTTCCGTCAAATCTACTGGCGGGAGTAGCAGCCTTACCCGACTGTTGAGACGATGCAACGATGTTGGCTCCTCCAGTTTCTCCAGGCTGCTGATAGTCAGGGAAGGATGTTTACCGTCATGGCAAATATGAACCTCCGCATTTCCTTCAAAGCGGGATGCGACGGTTTTCCAGGTTTCATCTAGCTGGACCGCCAACTGTTGCACGCCTTTATGTCCATCAGTGGGATGTCCCAGCGCCCGGCAAACGGGGACCCGCTGAGCCTGCCATTCTTCCCCCTGCAACAGCTTCTCGCGGGGATTTCCCCAGCGATCGCTGTTTTCGAGCCAGATGTCCCTTCGACGTAGTGCATCCTGAAGGCGCTCCAGCAGACAAAGCGAGTAACCGGCACGCTGTATCCGGCCCTCCGCATCGTATACCAGACGTTTCCAGGGGCCGGTAATAATATGTTCAGGCGCATTGTCCAGGATGCGCTTTTTCGAGCAGTTCAGTTCGGTCAGATAATGAATGGCGGACAACGTATGTTCTCCGGCTGGCGCTGCCTGGAAATGCAGGTCGCGCAATACCGCCGGAAGAAAGCGCTTTACCCGCCCGTACTGCTCCACCATTTCGTCATGGAAATTGTTGTTCTGAGGCCGGGCCAGCTCATTTACCTTGCAGACGGATTCTGCCAGCCTGCTTTTCGGTATGCTGTTGAATATGGTCTCCCTCAGTTCAGCATCGTCAGCCTGTTCATCCAGCAACAATGAACATGCCCGCGCCAATATTAGCGCAGCACGATCAAGATCTTTAAGCGTCCTGAGCCGTTTTTTCTGCCCCGTTTTCTTCGCCGCACGAGTGATATCCAGTATCAGCATATCGAGCACATCAACGGCCTCATCCAGCGCCGCAGTCTCCTGCGCTTTAACGAATGCTGTGAGTACGGCCAGTTTTCTCTGCTGTGGCATTCGCGCGATATATTTTACCGACGCCATGCCTGCGTAACGGGCCAAATTACGCAGTTGTATAGCAGGCAGACCGGTAAAATTCAGTCGGGAAAATTCCAGGTTTCGCAGCCGGATATACCGCTCCAGCGCTTCGGTAAATGCCGGGCCGCTGACGGTGACCGGTCCCTTTTTCAGTTGCTCCAGCGGTGAAGTACGCTGCCCCTCAGGAATGTCCAGAAGCTCCGTCACGCGGGCGGTCTGCCAGCTGTCCGGCAACGCGGCCAGTTTCTTCCACAGCCGCTGATTTGCCCGTTCGCGTATTTCACTGACGAGACGTACAAGTGTGGTTGCTCCGGGCAGCAGGACCTTATTCTGAAGCAGCCACGCGGTGGCAAAATCAAACATAAGGCCGGGTCGCTCATTACTGAGCCATGCGCGGGTGTACAGCAGGCGCTTCAGGCGGAAAGACCAGGGGAAATCGCCAAATTCATGGTAACCGTAATATTCCTTAATCAGCGCAGTATGCTCTCTGAGGGTGGTAACCCGTTCTGCGTAGCGGGTAAGGACTTCTGGACGGCGAATATTAAGCTGCACCGCGACAAATTGCTGAACACCTGGCAGAACCCGGGTTAAGTCTGTCAGAAAGGTGCCCAGAAAACGGGCGGTGGTGAGCTGAAGCGCAATTCCCAGCCGGTTATGCCTTCCCCGCCGCTGGTTAATGAAGGCAAGATCCCGCTCATCAAGATGAAAATAGCGCGCCAGCTGCACGTCATTGGGTTCTGCAACATAGCGACCATAATTCAGTTCCTGCTCAGTGGTCAGAAAATCGACGGGCATACCGGCCTCCCTGCCTGATGGTCATGAATTAACAATTTCGCAACCGTCCGAAATATTATAAATTCTCGGACACACTAAAATGGTGTTGTCTAGGTGTCTATTAAATCGATTTTTTGTTATAACAGACACCCACTGTCCGATATTTGATTTAGGATACATTTTTATGCGACTTTTTGGTTACGCACGGGTATCAACAAGCCAGCAGTCCCTCGATATTCAGATCAAGGGGCTTAAAGAGGCGGGGGTGAAAGCCAGTCGCATATTTACCGACAAAGCATCCGGCAGTTCTACCGACAGGAAAGGACTGGATCTGCTGCGAATGAAGGTGGAGGAAGGTGACGTCATCCTGGTGAAGAAACTCGACCGGCTTGGCCGCGACACTGCCGATATGATCCAACTGATAAAAGAATTCGACGCTCAGGGAGTCGCGGTCCGATTCATAGACGACGGGATCAGCACCGACGGTGAAATGGGGAAAATGGTTGTGACCATTCTTTCAGCTGTAGCCCAGGCCGAACGCAGGAGGATTCTGGAGCGTACGAACGAAGGACGGCAGGAGGCCAGGCTGAAAGGTATCCGGTTTGGCCGAAAGCGCATCATCGACAGAAATAGTGTACTGGCACTTCATCAGCAGGGAACTGGTGCAACAGATATTGCCCGCCGGCTCAGTATTGCCCGTTCCACTGTTTATAAAATTCTGGAAGATGAGAGCCGGGTTAATCTGAGCAAAATTTGAGGACGAACATGAGTGATGTAAAGGCATTCAACAATTGCATGAGTGTGTTCTGGCGACAGCATGAAGCCGAATTCTCTCGCTTTCTGACATCGAAGACAGGTGATAGCGAAAAAGCAGCAGACCCGGAGAAGACGAAGGTGATTATCGTGACGCTTGCCGAAACGACACCTGTACTGGAAGCCGCTAACCTGCAGCAGGATCTACGCCGAGCTGGCATCGAGCCGTGGGCATGGGTCGTTAATAACAGCCTGGCAGCTGCTCAACCGTCTTCGCCTTTCCTGAAGATCAGGGCGAACCGCGAGCTGCCTCTCATCTCTGATGTGGAAGAGCAGTATGCAAAGCGTATTGCATTAACAGCGCTACAGAGCGAAGAGCCGGTTGGTATTGACCTGCTGGAAGAAATGGCGAAGTAATAATGAAGGGGGCAAATGCCCCCTTCGTCTTTATTTCAGTCTTTTACCTGAATCATCAACGACTTTTTCACCGTCTTCCTTGGTGAAAGCCGCTTTCTGGGCATCTGGAAGGATATCGAGAACAACCTCTGAAGGACGGCAAAGTTTAGTTCCCAGTGGCGTCACTACGATCGGACGGTTGATCAGAATCGGATGCTGTAGCATAAAGTCGATGAGCTGGTCGTCAGTAAATTTATCTTCTGCAAGACCCAGTTCCTCATACGGCTCGACGTTCTTACGCAGCAAAGCCCGGACGGAAATGCCCATATCCGCAATGAGTTTGAGCAGCTCATCGCGTGAAGGTGGAGTCTCAAGGTAAAGAATAACGGTCGGCTCGATACCGCTGTTGCGGATCATCTCCAGCGTATTACGCGACGTGCCGCAGGCTGGGTTGTGATAAATGGTGATGTTGCTCATATCAGTATCTCATTACAAAGTGAAAGAGAGACGTAGCGCCAGCGCGGCCAGCGTTACAAACAGCACAGGCAGAGTCATGACGATCCCGGTGCGGAAATAGTATCCCCATGTGATGGTCATGTTCTTCTGTGAAAGGACATGCAGCCAGAGCAACGTTGCCAGGCTACCAATAGGTGTAATTTTCGGTCCAAGATCGCAGCCAATCACGTTGGCAAAAATCATCGCCTCTTTGATAACGCCTGTTGCAGTGCTGCCATCAATAGAGAGAGCACCAACCAGCACGGTAGGCATATTGTTCATGATGGAAGAGAGGAAAGCCGTCAGGAAGCCAGTACCAAACGTCGCGGCCCAAAGTCCTTTATCTGCCAGCACGTTCAACACACCGGAGAGGTATTCTGTTAGTCCGGCATTACGCAGACCATAGACCACCAGATACATTCCCAGAGAGAATATGACGATCTGCCATGGCGCACCGCGAAGCACTTTGCCAGTGTTAATGGCATGGCCTCGCTTCGCCACCGCAAACAGAATGACAGCCCCTACAGCAGCAATCGCACTGACCGGGATACCCAACGGCTCAAGGACGAAAAAGCCAACCAGAAGAAGGATCAACACTATCCAGCCGGTTCTGAAGGTTGCCAGATCTTTAATCGCTTTTGCCGGTGCTTTCAGGAGAGCCAGGTCGTAAGTTGGCGGAATATCTTTGCGGAAGAACAGATGCAGCATCACCAGCGTGGCGATAATGGCTGCGATATCCACCGGCACCATTACCGACGCATACTCAGTGAAACCCAGCCCAAAGAAGTCTGCAGAAACGATGTTAACCAGGTTGGACACGATAAGCGGCAGACTGGCCGTATCGGCAATAAACCCGGCGGCCATGACAAATGCCAGCGTAGTGCCTTTGCTGAAACCTAATGCAAGCAGCATGGCGATAACAATTGGCGTCAGAATCAATGCCGCACCATCGTTGGCAAACAGTGCCGCCACCGCTGCGCCGAGCAAAACGATATAGGTAAACAGCAAACGCCCGCGACCGTTACCCCAACGTGAAACGTGCAGCGCCGCCCATTCGAAAAAGCCCGATTCATCGAGCAGAAGGCTGATAATAATCACGGCAATAAAGGTCGCCGTCGCATTCCAGACAATATTCCACACTACAGGGATATCACCAAAATGGACTACGCCAGAGATCAGCGCCAGTACCGCGCCCAGCGTCGCACTCCAGCCGATCCCTAATCCCTTCGGTTGCCAGATAACCAAAACGATGGTCAGGACAAAAATAGCGCCTGCCAGTAACATAAATCCTCCAGACAGGACGGCTTTGCCGCCCTGTATATACAAAAAAATTAAACAACCAGCTCTCTGAGTTTCTCGATGCCAGTGGGCTCTGCAGCCATTACCGGTACTAACGCTATGCGGCTTGCATGCTGGTTTTTCACAACCTCGATTTGAGGACGCTCTTGTAGGGCGCGCTGGCAAAGCAGCGGCGATTGCGTCTGTGCAATCGAAAGGCTGTTATTGATAATCCAGCCCCAGGGATGAATCCCCGCACGTTCAAGATCGGACTGCAGGTTTGCCGCTTCCAGTACAGGTGTGGTTTCAGGCAGAGTGACCAGCAAAACTTTGGTACGTTCCTGGTCCTGAAGCTGCATCATCGGAGTGGTAAAATGACCTTTATCCCCCATCTTCCTGGCAATCTCACGGTGATAAGCCCCGGTAGCATCAAGCAGTAATAGCGTATGCCCGGTAGGTGCCGTATCCATGACCACAAACCGTTTGCCAGCTTCACGAATTACGCGTGAAAACGCCTGGAACACCGCAATCTCTTCTGTGCAAGGAGAACGTAAATCCTCTTCGAGCAGCCGTTTCCCAGCCTCATCCAGATCCCTGCCTTTCGTCTCAAGAACATGCTGACGATAGCGTTCAGTTTCATCGTGAGGGTTGATTCGGCTGACCTGCAGATTTTTGAGGCTGCCATTGAGCGTTGTACTGAGATGTGCAGCAGGATCTGAGGTGGTGAGATGCACATCAAAACCCTTATCCGCCAGACTGACGGCGATAGCCGCAGCCATTGTGGTTTTGCCCACACCACCTTTGCCCATCAGCATAATCAAACCGTGTTCACTGCGGGCGATATCATCAACCAGGACAGACAACGACATATTCTCTGGCTTGTTCTGTGGGCTTTGTTCAGGAAGCGATGTTATCTCAGCGTGTTCGTTGAGCAGGCCTTTCAATGCGGATACACCAACCATGTTCAGCGGCTGCAGGTATAAGTTGTCTGTCGGCAAATCAGATAACCCGGCAGGAAGATTTGCCAGCGCCTCTTGCTCCCGTTGCCATATTGCAGCGGCCAGTGCATCACGTTCTGCTTCGCTCGCAGGCAGGACACCGTTAATGACTAAATACTGATTTTTAAGGCCAATAGCTGATAATTCGTCATGAGTACGAGCGACTTCCTGCAGTGTTGATTTTTGCAATCGCGCGACCAGCACAAGGCGAGTTCGTTCAGGATCGGATAATGCCTCAACCGCATGAGCATATTGCTCGCGTTGTTTTTCCAGCCCAGCCATTGGACCAAGACAGGAAGCACCATCCGGGTTACTTTCGATGAAGCTGCTCCAGGCTCCGGGAAGCTGAAGAAGGCGAATAGTGTGGCCAGTTGGGGCAGTATCAAAAATGATGTGATCAAAGCGGGTCAGCAGAGAAGCGTCAGTCAGTAAGCCAGTAAACTCGTCGAATGCAGCGATCTCTGTCGTACAAGCTCCTGAAAGCTGTTCACTGATGCTGTTAACAACGTCATCAGGCAAAAGACCTTTAATAGGGTCAACGATTCTGGCGCGGTATTGCTGGGCGGCGTCCTGCGGGTCAATCTCCAGAGCCGAAAGACCAGACACAGCAGTCACGGGCTGGATAGTGTTACCGATAGTCTGATCGAATACCTGACCGACATTGGAAGCCGGGTCGGTACTGACAAGCAGAACACGCTTTCCCAGTTCAGCCAGACGTATAGCCGTTGCGCAGGAAATCGAAGTTTTGCCTACACCTCCCTTACCGGTGAAAAACAGGTAAGACGGGATATTCTCTAAGAATTTCATATGTCCTCCTGACATACTCAACAACAGGAAGTTTTACCACCACAGCAACTGGTGGAAGCTAAACCCACCTTTTCCAGCGGTATACCAAACCAGCGAGCCAGTTCAGCGCGTTTTGGGTATCGCCCGGCCATCACCGTTTCACCATCAAGCAACAGCAGCGGAAGCCCTTCAGCTCCAGAAGCCTCAAGGAATGCTTTCGCTTTTTCGTTCTCAACGAAGCTCATAGGCTGCTGCGCCAGGTTATAACGTTCGATCTGAACCCCACGCCCTTTCAGCCATTGCACATCAGCAGAAAAATTGACCAAAACCTGATCGACATCTGAACCACAAACGCCGGTACTGCAGCACATCGCCGGATCAAACACCGTTAACATTTTCATCTTTAACACCTCATATTCGTAAAAACATATATGTACAGGCAAAATTTTTAGATACAAACAGCCTTACCGCTGCCAGAGCAGTTGGCCGATGCCAGCTTACGGGCGATGGCCTGTACGTCGTCCTGTTGACTTAACCAGGCCTGCTCAATCACCAGGGCAGCCCAGGAAGGAATATGCGGGGATAAGCGATAATGAACCCATTTCCCCTGCTTGCGATCCAGCAACAGGCCACTTTCCCGAAGCATCGCCAGATGGCGGGAGGTCTTGGGTTGTGATTGTTCCAGCGCTGTGCAGAGATCGCATACGCACAGCTCCCCCATCTCCCTGAGCAGTAGCACGATACCCAGGCGGGTTTCATCAGATAGTATTTTGAAAAGTTGTAGGGATGCAATTTCTGGCATTATGTACTCCTGCTATGAATGGGTATTGTCTCTCCACCAAAACAAGAAGTCAAAATCATATGTGTTTTCTCGCATGTGAGTGCAGGTGTCACTATGCGGTTGAAAAACGACCTGATGTGCGATCGTTACGTTAGTTGGGTAGGTAAAAAAGTCATTTGAGGCTAAAACATTGCTTAGTGCGGGCTTTCAGTTCATAGAGAAGAATGAATAATATCAATTATAACAATTGGTTATTTCCTTAGCGTACGTTTTCGTTCCATTGGCCCTCAGACCCCAACGAGTGATTTCGTTCCATTGAGCGCGAACCCCTGACCGTAAGGGATGTACGGAACGATCTGACTGTCCGTTAACAGTTTTGCTTACTTTCGTACATGTTATTGGCATGGTGTACGCAATCGTTCGGTTTCGGACACAGAAACGCTGTAGCCCCGCGAACCGAGTGATATCCAATAGCCGATTGGTTAAAAAGTAGTCTTAGCGTAGGTTATTTTCCCTTTTCCAAGCGGACCCCTATCAGTATAAAAACCTTGGGTTTCGATGGCAGGCGCTTACATGTGAAAAAAGGCGATCCTCAAATATGGCGTGAAGGTTTTGCTAAAGAACTTCGCGCTAGGGGAGTTGAAGCTGAAGCAACACCACGCGCTACACGTGGCGTAGTTAAAAAAGGTATTGATCAGGCGATTCTTCATATTCGCAAGCGTGGATTAACCCCGGAAGTCGATAAAGCCAAAATCAAAGAGATCGTAGAAGAGTTTAAAGATACGAGGGCCGGAAAGCCTGCAAAAGCGAAACCGTGGGAAAAGAAAATACAGACAAGGCAGCAGGAAGTTAGAAAAGGGTGGCTATCGGCGGCGCAGGAACTTAACCAGAGTTCAGAGCCGGGCGATAAAAAGCTTGCCGCTGATGTTGTGAATTTTGTTAATACCATGCCTCCTATGGCTACGGAACGACATGAAATGGCCAAAGCAGTTAGTCAGAAACTAGCAAGCCAGCAGCCCGGAAAAAAGCAAAATTCAACTGGCAGAGATAGAGATAACGATCAGGAAGAACGATAAATTTCGTGCGCACGAAACCGCACAGGGGAGGGGAGACAGGCGGGCTATTTCCCGCCTGTTTTTTAGAGACTGTAAATTAAATTGTGTAATTGCCTGAATTTGCTATGTTCATATTCACAACGGAGTCAGGCAACATGATGAACGAACAAAAACTAAAAGACCTTGCAGCAGAATTTGCTAAAGGAATCAAAACAGAAGACGATCTCAATCAATTCACCCGATTGTTGACTAAACTCACTGTTGAAACGGCTCTCAATGCCGAACTTACCGAACATCTCGGACATGAAAAGAATGCTCGTAAGAACGGTTCAAATGCTCGTAACGGTTATTCCAGTAAGACCGTGCTGAGCGATGATGGTGAGATTGAGATCACCACACCACGAGATCGTGATGGCACATTTGAGCCACAGCTAATTAAAAAGAATCAGACTCGTATCACGCAAATGGATAGCCAAATTCTATCCCTTTATGCCAAAGGCATGACTACCCGTGAAATCGTGGCTACTTTCAAAGAAATGTACGATGCTGATGTATCGCCAACGCTTATTTCCAAGGTGACTGATGCTGTTAAGGAGCAAGTCGCTGAATGGCAAAACCGTCCGCTGGATGCACTCTATCCCATCGTCTATATGGACTGTATTGTAGTTAAAGTCCGTCATAATGGCAGTGTTATCAACAAGGCTGTATTCCTTGCCTTAGGCATTAATCTTGATGGACAGAAAGAACTGCTCGGCATGTGGATGGCTGAGAATGAAGGTGCAAAGTTCTGGCTGAATGTCCTGACTGAGCTTAAAAACCGAGGGTTGCAGGATATTCTGATCGCCTGTGTGGATGGACTAAAAGGCTTTCCTGATGCCATTAACAGCGTATACCCGCAAACCCATATCCAGCTGTGCATTATCCATATGCTGCGTAACAGCTTGAAATACGTATCATGGAAAGATTACAAGGCGGTCACTCAGGATTTAAAAGCCGTTTATCAGTCACCTACTGAAGAGGCAGCCTTGATGGCCTTGGATCAATTCGCCCAAACATGGGATGACAAGTACCCACAGATCAGCAAAAGCTGGCGTACACACTGGGAGAATCTAAATACCTTCTTTGCTTATCCAGCCGAGATACGCAAAGCCATCTATACCACCAATGCGATCGAATCATTAAACAGCGTAATACGTCAGGCGATCAAAAAGCGTAAAGTCTTTCCAACGGATGATTCTGTACGTAAAGTGATTTACCTGGCCATTGATGCAGCATCTAAAAAGTGGAATATGCCGATTCGCGACTGGCGTTTAGCCATGAGCCGCTTTATTATTGAATTCGGTGACCGCTTAAGCAATCACCTTTAAATTGATGAAAAGCAATTACACAAAATTATTTACAGGCTCCAAAATATTTATGCAAAAAAGCCGTTTTTTAATGACTGCAATAATATTTAGAGGCTCTTAAAATCAAGATTTACTAAAATCTTTTAAAATATTTTCTAGTAAATATCTTTTGCCAATTTTATTTAAATTGACTGCTAAAATTTGTACATCATAAAAAGAGTCTTGCATAATAAGACAACGATACTCATTCATTTGATGCGTTAAACGATTTACAAGGTCTTCTGGACAGTGTTCGACTAATTTTTTAAAGGCTAGATAAGACTCTTCAAATTTTCCAAGTTTGTATGCATTTAAGCACCATTCATATAGTGACCAAAATTTATAAATATCTTTTTTTAAAAATAAACGATTACCTTCTGGCATTTTTATTTCACTAGCTTGTTTGGCAAAACAGTAAGCCAATTCAGGATGATGATCCCAACTATGTCGTCTAGCCGAATGATACCAACACTCTGCCCTTTGTGGGTCATAAGCTATCCCCATCTGCCAATACGATAGTGCGTCTTTATAATTTTTTTCACTTTCATAAAGTAAGCCTAATTGTTCAAAACTACAGTATTTCTCATCATACCAACCCGTATCTAATTCAGCCCGCTTTAGATACCATTCAATTGCTTTATTAATCTGTCCAGCATCTTTATATGATTGTGCACAATAGAATGCATAACGTGGCAATAAATCTGGATCATCACCAGCGATATAAGCTATTTCAAGGATTTTGGCATCTTTTAAGTATTTGTCTTTATCTAAACTCCGGTTACCCTTTCGACCTGAGATAACGACATAATCGCCTTGAACTTCCCCTACCTCTTGTTCATTTTTATTTTCTAAATATTCATGTAAAACACCACGCCAATGATACTGATCATTATTTTTAATAATGAGTTTTCTTAAATATTTTACAGAGAGATCTTCATTGGAAAGTTGAAAATAATAAGCATCTTTCTGTAAAGCCGGTAGACTTAACTCACCTATTAAAGAATCATCTGCATCAAAAATAAGAATGTAATCACTTTTTCCAAGACAAGCTTTTAAAGCAATATTACGGTTATAACTAAAATTTTGCCAAGCTTCATAAATTATCTCACCTTGAATATTTTTCGCTTTAAAAAAGTTTTCGATAATCTCTGGTGTACGATCACTAGATCCAGTATCTGAGATTACCCAGTAATCCAACTTAAAATGTTGACATATATTTTCTAATGTTTGTTCAATGATATGACTTTCATCTTTTACAATCATATTTAAGCAAAGTGTCATATTTTTTCTCTTTGATTCTATTTACATACTTCTATATGAAAGAAACCTTGCATTGCAAGGCTTCTTGAAGGATTTCTTTTAAGAATAAGAATACTTAAATACTAAATAGCTGCGCCTAATACCGCTACACTTTTGCCTGACCATGTTTTCCTCCGGGGAATGGGCTGGCGGTTTCCATAAAATGGCGGACCTTTTTCAGTAACTGCCACATTGAGCGGCACTGATGATTACGGGTTATCGTGTCATGAAGTGCCTGCCATAGCCGTTCCACATGATTCACCCACGGCGAGTAAACCGGCTGGTAAATTACCCTGAACTTGGGATTTGCTTTCAACCAGCGCTGTGTTTCGCGGCTTTTATGGATAATGTAGTTATCAACGATCAGCGTGATTGTTTTCGCCCGCCGGTAAGTGGCTTTCAGGTGCTTCAGCAGAGCGATAAACAGCGCTGAACTTTTGCTGTTGCCGCCCACGTAGCTGACTTTACCCGTGCCACTGTGCAGTGCGCCGGCCAGATAGTATTTTTCGTTCTGCCCCGGCGTCACTACCCGTTTCTGCTGTCCGCGCAACTGCCAGTCCGCACCGATTTTAGGATTAAGGTGAATATCCACTTCATCTTCATAAAATACCGGATGCTCTGCGTTGCATTCATCCAGCGCTTTGTGGATTACCGCCATCTTTTCATCTTTATGTGGGTCACGGATGCGCAGAGTTGGCGCGGCCCTGCGCCATACAAGCCCCGCAGATGGCAACCAGCGGCGAACGGTTCCTGCATGTAACTGGCAACCGGTTATCTCATTGATTTTTATTGCCAGTAATTCGGTGCTCCAGCGTGAACGTTGATAACCAAAATCGCCGGGAGAATGCTTTATCAGCTCACGTAACAGGGTGCAGATATGTTCAAAAGGCCAGCGTCGGGAGCGCCCTGCGGGTAAGGATTTCAGGCCTTCAATACCTGAGTGCGTAAACCAGTTAATCCAGCGACCAACGGATGAACGGGCACAACAGAGAGTTCTGGCAACATCGCTGACCCGTTCACCCCGATGAAGCATCAGCATGGCCGTGAGTCTGCGGGCATGATTTTTATCGCGCGTTTTATGAATAGCTTTCTGCATCAGGCGTCGTTCGCCACGGGGTATTGGTGCTATGATCGGCATCGCTCAGTCCGGTTGGTGGTTTTGGTTGGTTTGGCGAATGATCAGATCGCGCAATCCGGGCTGAGTTCCCTTTCAGTGATCTACTATTCCGCGCAGCTATTTAGAATTAGAAATTCACTTTCCAACCAATATTTCCAATGAAATCGCTATAGTTATTACTACCCATCTGATATGAAAGATTAAACAATGCATAACTGTTTTTGCTTGTTTGTCCTTCAACACCAAATTTAATTTCACCCAAATTTGAGTTACCAGAAATACCATAGTAACTATTATCTAACTTCACAAGTTTGTCTTCAGAATTATAAATCCAATTTAATGCGACGTATGGGCGATAGTTTGAGCTCGCTGCAATATCTGTAGGGACCACAAGAAAGGCTTTTGCACCAAGACGAGTTTGAATATTGCCCTTGCCTTTATCAATTAGCGTACCTGTAGATTTCTCTTTAAATGAATTTAATTGAACATCTTGGTAAATAAATTGACCTTGCGGTTGAATCCAATAACTAACGCCTTCACTTTGTCCAAATTTATAACTAGAACCAGCTTCTATTGAGGCAGTAATCCCTGAAGAGTCATATTTTTCTGTTCCAAAATCTTGTCCAGATACTTCATTTTTAAACTTACTCCACATTGCCCATGTATCTAGATATGCACCAGTTTTTTCAGTCGGATTTTCAAACCAGGTTCCATACAAACCAAAGCCATAACCATCTATTTTTGAAGATGATTTATAATTTGTAATAGATGATTTGGAATCACTCCGTGCATTACCATAAGCAGCCATTAATCCGACATTATATTCATCTTTTTCGCCAAATTTTGCCAAACCTAAACCTACATGTAAAAGATAATGATGACCATCGGTATCAATCTGTCCAGATTTATCTTCAAATTCATTATAGCCCCCTACAGCTCTTAACCAAAGTTGACCAACATCATCTTTATTCATATTGGTGTATTCACTTGCACCAATACGATCTTCTAAACGATGGACAAATAAGTTATTAGCAATATTGGCATTAAAAGTATAACTACCAACCTCTGGGCGAATGACTGGTTGATATGGACCTGTAGGACCTGTTGCACCCGTAGAACCAGTCGCTCCTGTAGGACCAGTCGCTCCTGTAGGACCTGTTGCGCCAGTATCACCCGTTGCACCCGTAGAACCAGTCGCTCCTGTAGGACCTGTTGCGCCAGTATCACCCGTTGCACCCGTAGAACCAGTCGCTCCTGTAGGACCTGTTGCGCCAGTATCACCCGTTGCACCCGTAGAACCAGTCGCTCCTGTAGGACCTGTTGCACCCGTAGAACCAGTCGCTCCTGTAGAACCAGTCGCTCCTGTAGGACCTGTTGCGCCAGTATCACCCGTTGCACCCGTAGAACCAGTCGCTCCTGTAGGACCTGTTGCACCCGTAGAACCAGTCGCTCCTGTAGGACCTGTTGCGCCAGTATCACCCGTTGCACCCGTAGAACCAGTCGCTCCTGTAGGACCTGTTGCGCCAGTATCACCCGTTTCACCTTTCATATTGAAACTTTCAAGATACCAGTCACCATCTGCATGTTTATTTAAAAGATATTCGTAACCACCTTTAACAACACGACGTTGTAAAAGAAATTTACCATTGGATGCTCCATCGATGTCATACATCAAAATGGATTCTTTTCCAGTTGGATCAACCAGATTTAAGTTATTGACCCAAACCCAATCAATACCTTTATCGATCACATTGCCCGTAATTTTGACATTATCTGTATATGATTTACCGTCTACACCTAAATCACCACTCTGTCCAAGACCCGTTAAATAAGAGTCCATTAGCCAAGTATTATTTCCAGTTGTATAGTCGCCAGTAATGGTTAATTTATCTCCAGCCACACCATTAGCCAGATCAATTTGAGAGTTGGATGCAACAACGTTTCCTTTTAAGTTAAAAGCAGATTGTGTATTTATAAGTAAATTACTGCGATTCACATCATGAGCAACTAGTTGTGAATTTATTAAATTTAGTGTTGTAAAGTTTGCTTGAGTACTATTTCCATTCGCTTCTAATTGCCATGTAGCATTATTTTTTAAATTAAGGTTTAAAGTAGAGCTGTCTGTTTTATTTACAAGTCCCTGCATATATCCGTTTTCAAAATTATAATTGACTTGGCTTGGCGTTGTACTTGCTCCTTGAACATTAATCAAATATGCATTATTTCCTGTATTAGAGATCAGTGAAGTGTTATCACCTCTAGCAGAGAAAATATAGTTTTTCTGGTTTGTTCCTACAGTAATTAAACTTGCCGTATTTGTGGCTGTTTTATTGATGACTAAATTATTAAATGTTGTTGTCGTCTGATCTGTGGCCTGACTTGAATTACCACTAATACTAATAGCCTCTTTGCCTGCTTTGATTTCGGTACTAGAAGTCTCCGAGTTAGCATCTAATAAAGCGCCCTGCCAAATAATATCAATTGCTGAATCATTAACTGCTTTTGTCGTATCAATTACCATTTTTCCTTTAGAATACAAACGACCCTCGCCTGTACCAACTGATGCTGTTTTCCCTAGACGAATGGCATTTGCACGAGTAGATGTGCTCTCAATACTGATATTACTGTTGTTTAAATGAACTTCTGGTACTACACCACCTTGCTCCGAACCCGAAATATAAATTCCTATTGCATCATTTTTTTGATTTTTAATATCAATGTTTAAATCTTTATTCACCTCTACATAACCAGCACTACCATTACCAGAAGATTGTGGTGCTCCTTGAATTGCACGAATACCGACAACTAACGGATAATCTGATAACAAAAAGGATGGGTTATTATTTGCACTCATTTTAATATTTAAATTATCAAATATAGCTTTGGACCTCATCCCATTAAAAGCAGCTGTTTCTGCTGAATTAACACTTGAACCAGCAACTACACCATAATGTTCAAATCGTTCACCAGATGTTGATCCCCTAGGTAGGTCTAACATAGTGAGATTCAACGTACCAATGGTTGATGTACCTCCATGCGATACTCCCAATCCTACTTTTGCAATACTATCTCCGTTTGGATTGCTACTATTCGCATCTAAATTTGCAATTGTAAGATTGAGTGTTTTTCCAACGGCATTAAAAGAAGATGTAAAGTTAGGTGCAGTACCATAGACTGAAATCCCCCCCGATCCCTTAAGTGTTGTGGTTAAATCATTGGTCAGCGTTATGCTTCTGTTGGCATTTTGGCTATAAACTAAAAACCCAGTATTCCAAATACTTGTATTTCCTATTTCAGGTAAAATGCTGGATACTTCACAGTTAATATTTGCTCCAGTATTATTTGCATTATTCACTGTAACTGAGCCATTTGATCCTTGAGTACACTCTACGGCTAAACTCGAAGATGAAATCAGAACACCACCAATCAATAAAGCCGTTTTCGATGATGATTTCCCTTTTCGCCCAAGCTCTGAACATACAATCCATTGGCCCAATGAATTATTCCATATTAATTTAAAGATTTTATTCATACTAACCTCACTCTATTGTAAAAAAATAATACACAAGTCACAAAATTATATATTAAAAATGCAAAAATAGTACGATTAATGTACTACACATAACCCTAAAAGGTAAGCGTCCGCTGAACCCCATGCCTATTTTTTAATTCGGTTCAGGTTTCCAGCAGTGTGGCAGCAATTCTTCAATTTGGGTCACTTTGTGTGTCGGCAGCCTTTTCAGCACATCACTTAAATAGGCATACGGATCCAAGCCATTCAGCTTTGCTGACTGGATTAACGTCATGATGTTTGCCGCTCGCTGACCACTGCGCAGCGAACCTGCAAACAGCCAGTTCTTGCGCCCCAACGCCCAGGGACGCATCTGATTGTCGGGTAGTCAGACGCAGTTACGGGGTTCAAGGTCCAATGATGTAAAAAACCACGCTAAGAGGTTAATTCATTGTTTGTATTGAAATTTAATGGTCTTAACTCGCCCTTCAGAATATCTTCCGGTAACGAAAACGGGCACTGTTGCAAATAGTCGGTGGTGATAAACTTATCATCCCCTTTTGCTGATGGAGCTGCACATGAACCCATTCAAAGGCCGGCATTTTCAGCGTGACATCATTCTGTGGGCCGTACGCTGGTACTGCAAATACGGCATCAGTTACCGTGAGCTGCAGGAGATGCTGGCTGAACGCGGAGTGAATGTCGATCACTCCACGATTTACCGCTGGGTTCAGCGTTATGCGCCTGAAATGGAAAAACGGCTGCGCTGGTACTGGCGTAACCCTTCCGATCTTTGCCCGTGGCACATGGATGAAACCTACGTGAAGGTCAATGGCCGCTGGGCGTATCTGTACCGGGCCGTCGACAGCCGGGGCCGCACTGTCGATTTTTATCTCTCCTCCCGTCGTAACAGCAAAGCTGCATACCGGTTTCTGGGTAAAATCCTCAACAACGTGAAGAAGTGGCAGATCCCGCGATTCATCAACACGGATAAAGCGCCCGCCTATGGTCGCGCGCTTGCTCTGCTCAAACGCGAAGGCCGGTGCCCGTCTGACGTTGAACACCGACAGATTAAGTACCGGAACAACGTGATTGAATGCGATCATGGCAAACTGAAACGGATAATCGGCGCCACGCTGGGATTTAAATCCATGAAGACGGCTTACGCCACCATCAAAGGTATTGAGGTGATGCGTGCACTACGCAAAGGCCAGGCCTCAGCATTTTATTATAGTGATCCCCTGGGCGAAATGCGCCTGGTAAGCAGAGTTTTTGAAATGTAAGGCCTTTGAATAAGACAAAAGGCTGCCTCATCGCTAACTTTGCAACAGTGCCGTGAAAAACAGGTAAGACGGGATATTCTCTAAGAATTTCATATGTCCTCCTGACATACTCAACAACAGGAAGTTTTACCACCACAGCAACTGGTGGAAGCTAAACCCACCTTTTCCAGCGGTATACCAAACCAGCGAGCCAGTTCAGCGCGTTTTGGGTATCGCCCGGCCATCACCGTTTCACCATCAAGCAACAGCAGCGGAAGCCCTTCAGCTCCAGAAGCCTCAAGGAATGCTTTCGCTTTTTCGTTCTCAACGAAGCTCATAGGCTGCTGCGCCAGGTTATAACGTTCGATCTGAACCCCACGCCCTTTCAGCCATTGCACATCAGCAGAAAAATTGACCAAAACCTGATCGACATCTGAACCACAAACGCCGGTACTGCAGCACATCGCCGGATCAAACACCGTTAACATTTTCATCTTTAACACCTCATATTCGTAAAAACATATATGTACAGGCAAAATTTTTAGATACAAACAGCCTTACCGCTGCCAGAGCAGTTGGCCGATGCCAGCTTACGGGCGATGGCCTGTACGTCGTCCTGTTGACTTAACCAGGCCTGCTCAATCACCAGGGCAGCCCAGGAAGGAATATGCGGGGATAAGCGATAATGAACCCATTTCCCCTGCTTGCGATCCAGCAACAGGCCACTTTCCCGAAGCATCGCCAGATGGCGGGAGGTCTTGGGTTGTGATTGTTCCAGCGCTGTGCAGAGATCGCATACGCACAGCTCCCCCATCTCCCTGAGCAGTAGCACGATACCCAGGCGGGTTTCATCAGATAGTATTTTGAAAAGTTGTAGGGATGCAATTTCTGGCATTATGTACTCCTGCTATGAATGGGTATTGTCTCTCCACCAAAACAAGAAGTCAAAATCATATGTGTTTTCTCGCATGTGAGTGCAGGTGTCACTATGCGGTTGAAAAACGACCTGATGTGCGATCGTTACGTTAGTTGGGTAGGTAAAAAAGTCATTTGAGGCTAAAACATTGCTTAGTGCGGGCTTTCAGTTCATAGAGAAGAATGAATAATATCAATTATAACAATTGGTTATTTCCTTAGCGTACGTTTTCGTTCCATTGGCCCTCAGACCCCACTCCTGTGTTCTGGTCAACTTCTGAGGGCGCCTCTATGCGCCTTTGGCGCATTCCTGGAATGCCTGCGCGCTGCTCGGCATTCTTAAGCCGAATATTGAAGCTGCATTTCCGGCTACGACGGGCTGAGATCGCTGAATGGCTGGATGTGGTGTGAACGGCTTTCTGACGGGCAGACCGGATGGGTTCCCCTGGCGCTGCTGCATAAGCATGAAGGGAAAACCTGAATATGGTCTTGTGGTTCCTGAGGAGCAGAGCGCGCTGCCTGTTTTTGATACCACGGTCAGAAGCCGTAGCATTTATGCTTTTCTGAAGGGGGTCAGTTTGGATATCGAAAATTATTGTACTATAAGGGCTTCCCCGGCATGTCAACGCCGGTGTTTACGGTTTCTGTCTGCACTATAGTAAAAAAATAAAGGGGAGAGACTGCGGTACTATAAACGGTCATGATGAATCGTCATCGATTCGGACCCTGATGAAAGACGCTCGTGAGGCTCTAGTTCGTTAGTCGGGTACACTTGCCCTGTACAATAAGTAGATATACCTCACGGGGTCTAACCCTTTATCATCAACGAGTTGCAGATCAGATGGTCATACAGCTTTGTACTTTAGCTGGCTGAGTACAACCTGAAATCATCACCGTAATGCAATGATGCCCAGCACAGTCTTGCATTTTTGGCAGCGATGGCAACAACAGCGCGCCAGTATCCTCTGCGTTCGACCAGTGAGCAGACCCAACGACTGAATAAATCAGTCCTTTTCTCCGCCCCGATCAGTACCGAGCGGGCACCCTGAACCAGAAGTGTTCTCAGATACGAATCGCCAGCTTTCGTTATCCTGCCAAGCTTCGACTTTCCGCCGCTGCTGTACTGCGATGGTGTCAGTCCCAGCCAGGCTGCCAGCTGGCGCCCATTCTTAAAATCATGTGCATTACCGATACTGGCGACCAGCGCACAGGCCGTTGTGGGGCCAACGCCCTTCAATTCCATCAGCCGCTGACTGCGATGATCTGTTTTGGCCATGCGGGACAAAATTCGGTCATATTCAGCGATGTTATCTTCAATGCGAGCAACGTGCTCCAGCAAATCATCAACACATTGCTGAACCTGAAGTGGTAAAGAATTCTTCTGCTCAAAAACTATGTGGCGCAGGGCATCTGTACTTTGTGGGGCGATAACGCCGAATTCAGATATCAACCCCCGGAGACGATTATATGTTGCTGTTTTCTCTTCGATAAAACCCTGTCGGGTACGATGCAGACACTGCATTGCCTGCTGGCTCTCATCCTTAACCGGCACAAACCGCATATGTGGGCGACGAACCGCCTCGCAGATAGCCTGAGCATCAGCTGCATCATTTTTCCCTGATTTACCAGCGATGCGGTAAGGCGATACAAATTTAGCGGCCATCAGACGCGGCTCATGACCATACTGCCGAAACAGTCTTGCCCAGTAATGAGCCCCGGAGCACGCCTCCATCCCGATAACACAGGGCGGCAAACCAGCAATCAGCCCGGGAAGAGCTGCGCGGGTTACTCTGGATTTAACCAGAACGGTTTTGCCATTCTGGTCAACGCAATGAACAGCGAACACATTTTTAGGGAAGGTGCGAATAAGCAGGTCATTTCTTCCCAAGCTGACTCGCTGATTAAAATTTCGCGGATCTGGGCCGATTTTTTTCCCGCAAACACATCGAATCAGCCTATTTAGGCTATTTTTTCCACCATTTCTGGCGTTATTTCCGGTTTTTACTGAGATCTCTCCCACTGACGTATCATTTGGTCCACCCGAAACAGGTTGGCCAGGGTGAATAACATCGCCAGTTGGTTATCGTTTTTCAGCAGCCCCTTGTATCTGGCTTTCACGAAGCCGAACTGCCGCTTGATGATGCGAAACGGGTGCTCCACCCTGGCACGGATGCTGGCTTTCATGTATTCGATGTTGATGGCCGTTTTGTTCTTGCGCGGATGCTGCTTCAAGGTTTTTACCCTGCCGGGACGCTCGGCGATCAGCCAGTCCACATCCACCTCGGCCAGCTCCTCGCGCTGTGGCGCTCCCTGGTAGCCGGCATCGGCTGAGACAAATTGCTCCTCTCCATGAAGCAGATTACCCAGCTGATTGAGGTCATGCTCGTTGGCCGCGGTGGTGACCAGGCTGTGGGTCAGGCCACTCTTGGCATCGACACCAATGTGGGCCTTCATGCCAAAGTGCCACTGATTGCCTTTCTTGGTCTGATGCATCTCCGGATCGCGTTGCTGCTCATTGTTCTTGGTAGAGCTGGGTGCCTCAATGATGGTGGCATCCACCAAAGTGCCTTGGGTCATCATGACGCCTGCTTCGGCCAGCCAGCGATTGATGGTCTTGAACAATTGACGGGCCAGTTGATGCTGCTCGAGCAGGTGGCGGAAATTCATGATGGTGGTGCGATCCGGCAGGGCGCTATCCAGGGATAATCGGGCAAACAGGCGCATGGAGGCGATTTCGTACAGGGCATCTTCCATGGCACCGTCGCTCAGGTTGTACCAATGCTGCATGCAGTGAATACGCAGCATGGTCTCCAGCGGATAGGGCCGTCGGCCATTGCCCGCCTTGGGATAAAACGGCTCGATGACAGCGGTCATATTCTGCCATGGCAGAATCTGCTCCATGCGGGAGAGGAAAATCTCTTTTCGGGTCTGACGGCGCTTAGTGCTGAATTCACTATCGGCGAAGGTGAGTTGATGGCTCATGATGTCCCTCTGGGATGCGCTCCGGATGAATATGATGATCTCATATCAGGAACTTGTTCGCACCTTCCTTACCCCAACGCGTCAGACAAAATCTTGCCACCTCCGGATTGCCGGTCCATCGATGCCAAATAGAGGTCACCGAAACGTCACCGCTGTACGACAGTCAGATTGCGGCTAAAAATATGACGGAATTAAAGGCGATAGGGGTCAAGCTTGCGCTTGATGATTTTGGAACCGGTCATGCTAATCTTAATTACCTGTTGAAATATCCTTTTGATACCTTAAAAATTGATAAGGAATTTGTCACCGCTATTGAGCCCGACACCCGATCGACAAAGATTGTTGAGGGTATTATTTCACTGGCGCATAATTTTGGTATCGAAGTTCTTGCCGAAGGGGTGGAAACCCAGTCCCAACTGGACCGGTTGATGCAGATTGGTTGTGACAAAATTCAAGGCTTTTTCATTTCTCCCCCGGTGCAGGCACAAGAGATCCCTTCACTCTTAGCGCAATATAATCGTTAATCCTTCCGTATTTACGTTTCCCAATCCCTTGATTGTTCCACGTTGCTGGTAAGTCTGTAGGCCTGATACGCGTCGCGCATCAGCCACCCCTGTAATACTATAAGCAAAAAAAAGCCCCCTGCTAAGCAGGAGGCTGGCGAGTTTATGTCAGCTTAGAACGATTTCTTAAAGCCGATAGAGGCATTGACCGGCGCTTCGATCTGCGACTTACTGCCGCCGTTGCTGAATTGCGTACCCAGCTCACCGTAGACCTGCAGGTTTCTGTCGATAGACCATGACAGGCCGGCTGCAACTTCAGTGCTGGAGTACTGCTGTGAAGATTCCAGCGTAGTGGTGGCTACCGCATTGCTAAAGTGCGTTTTGTCTTTTGAACCCAGACCCTGCCAGACGTTAACCCTGCCGTACGGCTGGAATTTGCCATGGTTGGTGTCATAGTCAGCGACCAGACGCACGCCCAGACGCGCGGTAAAGGAGTCTGCGGTATCCATTTTCACTTTCGTTGGGGTCACACCATCCAGCGTGCTGTTATCAAAGTCGCTGTACTGGTAGATCAACTGAGCCTGAGGCTCCAGACTCCATGCGCTGGCGCCTAAACGGAACGATTTACCCACCTCTGTCGACGCCGTCAGCGTGTTGCCTCTGACGGTATACGAGCCATTGTTACCGGTCGCCGCCAGGCGGGATTTATGGTTACCGTACTGCAGGACGTTATCAACATACATACCGTCACCCGAGAACCAGGTCGCATAGCCACCGACGTAAAATGCGTTGTCGTCGATGTTACCGCCTTTGCCATCGCTGCCTGTCTTCGTGCCTTTCACGTTGCTGTCGATATCAAGGATGCTGGTATACATCCCGGCTTTCCAGCTTTCGTTAGCATACATATCAACGCCGACCTGGATACCCATGGTATGGGAGCTGGTTTGCGTACCGGCAGCATCATCCAGTTTGGTTTTACCGGAGTAGCCAATCATTCTTGCCCAGGCGCGATTGTCTTCATCAATGCCCGGTTTAACCTCGTCCCCCATACGTTGGTGCATGTTACCTAACAGGCTAATATCACCCTGACGTACTACGCTGGCGAGGCCAGAATACAGCATGGTTTCTGGACGGTATTCACTTCTCAGATACCAGTTTTCACCCTGGCCCTGAGCATTACCCGCATGTAGTTGGTACTCAAACGCACCTGCAGCCATACGATCGGCGGCAAGATGGAAGGCATCCCGCGACGTTTGCGCGGTTGTGGTTGCGCCATTGAGCGCAGTCACCACTTCGATACCATCCCCAATGGTCGGCGCGCCAAGACCAGAACCATCGACATCCAGCAGTGTGCTACCGCTGGCTTTACCGCCATCGATAATCAGACGGTCGGCAATGCCTGCTCCGCTACCATTCTGGATAGCTGCCATGTTGATAGTCCCTTTTTCGCCGGTGTAATCCCCTTTGACGGTTAAGGTTGTGCCAGTCTGCTGACCGATGAGCGAGACATCGCCACCGTTGCTCAGGCCCGCTACCGTCTGGTTATAGCCCTGCGTGTTCAACGTGGTGTCTGCGACTACATAGTGGTGTGATGCGCTACTCAGGGTGTTGGTATTACCCGCTTGCAGCACGCCGTTGGCGATCAACGTAGCGCCGCTGTAGCTGTTTTCACCTTGCAGCTCGGTAATGCCGCTACCGGTCTGATGCAACTGGCCTTTACCACTGATATTGCCGGTCAGCGCCAGGGTATCGCCACGATTGACGTTGAGTACGCCGTTATCAACGACATCCCCCTGAATGCTGCCAATATCACCGCCGTTACCCAGTTGTAAAACACCTTGTTCGATGGTGGTGCCACCGGTGTAGGTGTTATCCAGCGTCAGGGTGAGGGAGCCTTTACCGGTTTTGGTCAGTTGACCGTTACCTTCGACTTCCGTCAGCAGAGAAACGTCATGCCCGTTGGTGTCGAATGTCCCGCCGCCGGATTCCAGCGTCACCTGACGGGCAGTATCAAACGCTTCGCCATACTTCAGCGTACCGCCATTAAAGGTAATTCCCGTATCTGCCGCACCCAGGTTGGTATCACCCGCCACCTGCAGCGTCCCTGAGGTGATGGTGGTGCCACCGCTGTAAGTATTGTCGCCGGTGAGAATCAGCGTACCGAGATCGCCTTTATTCAGGCCGCCGGTACCTCGGATAACGCTGTCGATAGTGGCGGTGTAACTGGCGCCGTCTACTGTGCCATCGCCGACACGAATCAGGGTGTTTGCCGTGTCGGTGGTAATGGCTTCTCCGCCCACACGATAACCATCGGTGGCGAACTGCGCGCCGCTGATGATGACATCGCCTTTGCTGTTATCGACGGTTACGTTGCCCGCTTCACCCTGGAAGACGGCGAATGCGGCATCGGTAAACGGTGCGTTCAACGCGCCTTCTGGCGTCGATTCATCGGTGGTCCAGTTGTCGTTACCCTGGCTGGATTGCCAGATACCGTCGCCGCCGTTAATGACGCCGTTATTTTTCAGCTCGCCATTCTCACCGCCGGTGCCGTCCCAGAAGCGCAGCGTCAGTCCGGCGTGGTTGACCAGGTTGACCTGATTTTTCACCGATGTCTGCACGTACAGGCTGTCAGCTGCTTCCGGTGCGTTAGCAATATCCATCACATTGTTGGTCAATGTGCCGGTGTAGTTGATGACGCGGTAAACGCCCACATCAAAGCTTCCGCCTGGTGAGGTTTCAATGTTGAGCTTACCGTCGAGCGTCAGATCGCCATTTACGTCAATCAAGTCGTTGAAGGCACCGCCCGGGGTATAAGCCTGACCAAACTGATAATCCAGTTGGGCGTTATCACTGAGCGTCAGAGAACCGGTAGTCAGTTTACCCACACTGTTGATAGCTGCACCTGCGGTAATATGCGCGTCGTCCAGCACATCAACCGCGCCGCCGATAATACCGTTACCGCCGAGCGTTGCCCCGGATTTCACCGTCACCTGGCCGGTAGCCGCAGACTGATTACCGTTGACCAGCAGCACGCCTTCATTGACGTCTGTGGTGCCGGTGTAAGTGTTATCGCCGGTCAGCGTCAACGTACCGTCACCGATTTTCACCAGGCTGCCGTCGTTGCCGCTGATAATACCGCTGATGGTGTCATCAAGATGCAGATTACCCAGCGACAGTTCTTTATTGCCCAGTTCGACATTACCCGCGCCGGACAACGAGCCGATAGACGTTGCGCTGTCGACTGCGCTGATATCGACCTTACCGCCAACCAGGTTTTTAACGACGGTGTTCTCTGCCATCGCATAGTCAGCAAAGGTCATCAGTCCGCTGTTATTCACGGTGGCATTGCCCCCGCTGGCATTTTCTTCCAGCGCCAGGGTACTGTCTTTTGACACGTTAACCGTCGCGTTGCCCGCGCTGGCGTTGTTGGTTAACACCGCTTTCGCCGTGCCCGTCAGGTTCAGCATTGCGCTTGCGGCGGTGACGTTATCCGCCAGCGTTAACAGGCTGTCGGCGATGTTCATAGTCAGGGATTTCAGGCTGGTATCTGTCCCGCTGACATTGAGCGTCGCACCCTTATTGACGTTCACGGTGCTGCTTTCATTACTGCCAAAGGCTCCGGTTTTGCTGACGTTGACCGTCACATTGTTGGCGTTTCCGGTACCGGCAATTTCGGTGTCGCCTTTGTAGCTGTTTGCGCGGTCGAGCGACAAGGTGCTGCCCGCATCACTAGAGCTGCTGGTAACTTTCAGTTTACCCTCGCCGGTAATCTCACCGGTTGGCGTGAAGTGGTGCGAATTAAGGTCAAACACCGCAGCATTCTCATTCGCTCCCAGCTCAATGGTGCGATTGCTGGTCAGGTCCGCGCCCAGTTGCAGCGTTGAACCGTTATTGATGGCCAGGTCAGTTCCGCTCTGGCCGAGATTGCTGTCGGAGGAGATCTGCAACGTGCCGCCATCAATGCGCGTGCCGCCGCGATATTCGTTGTCACCGCTGAGGATCAGACGGCCAAGGTCGGTTTTCACCAGCGTCAGCTTGTCAGCAGTACTGGCCTCGCGGATAACGGACTCAATGGTCGCGGTATAGTTTTGCCCCGCGCCACCAGCGCCAACGCGCACCAGCAGTTCGCCAGTCCCCGGCGTCTGGCCTGCGTGGGTCGCGTTTTCCGTGGTGGCATACGCGTTAAGCGCATCGCCTTTAACGACATAGCCATCGGCATCAAACTGTGCTCCGGAGAAGTTAACTTCTCCCGCGGCGTTATCCACGGTAACGGTACCGCCTTTGGTGGTGAAGACGGCGAAGGACTTCTGTGCCCAAGGGGCGTTACCCTCACCGGTTGCGGTGGTCCAGTTGTTATCACCCTGACTGCCGATTGCCATCCATTTGCCATCGCCACCGTCAATTTTGCTGTCGCCTTCAATGCCCGACGCGCCGTGGCTCTGATTAACGGTTGCGCCGTCCCAGAACTGCAGGGTAACGCCGTTGGCATTCACCAGGTTGACCTGTTTGTCGATGGAGGTTTGAACAAAAATATTGCTCTTATCCTGGCTATTCGGTATCGCGCCTAATTCCAGCGTCTGGTTATCCAGCGTGCCACCGTAGTTATAGATACGGTACACGCCCGGTCCGAAGTTACCACCCTGTGAAGTGGTGACGTCCAGAGTCCCGTCCAGTTGCAGATCGCCTGCGACGTTAATCAGATCGTTTAGCGCGCCGCCTGGCGTATAGGCTTGACCCAGTTCGAAAGCGGAGGTCGTTTTGCTGCCAAGCTGCAGATTACCGTTAATGGATAACGTACCCGCACCGCCGTCACCGGCGCTGAGGGTAGAGGCATCGTTCATCAGCACGTCGCCGCCGATCACCCCGTTACCCCCCAGCGTCGCCGTACCGCTTACTTTGGTCACACCCGTCGCGGCACTCTGATTCCCTTTCACCAGTAGCGTACCGCTGGTGACGGTCGTGTCGCCGGTATAGGTGTTATTGCCCGTCAGGCGAGTAATACCGTTACCAATCTGCTGTAACGCACCGATCCCGGAGATTACGCCGCCAAGCAGCACATCATTGGCCCGATTAATCGCCAGCACGCCATTGTCGATGATGTCAGACACGGCGTTGACTCCGCCTGTATTTCCGCCGTCACCCAACTGCAGCGTACCGGTTTGATCAATAGTGGTGGAGCCGGTATAGGTGTTGTTGGCGGTAAAGACAGTGGTGCCGCCTGCCGCGCGTTCAAACTTCCCATCACCGCTGATGACGCCGTTATAGATCTGCGCAGCCGTCGTGTCGCCCTGCGTGTCAAAGATGACCCGGCTGCCTGTACCCTGAGTCGTCACATTGTAGTCAGCGATGGTCGCGGCAGTGCTGGTGGACTCGCCGTGATCGCCGGTACGCAGCGTTGCGCCATTGGTAACCGCAATGGTTTTACTTGCCAGTTGCAGACGATCGACGATGCGCATATCTGCACTTGAACCGCTAATGGTCAGTGAGTCCCAACCCGTGCCGATGTTGGTACCGGTGGTCAGGTTATCGCTGCTCAGACTGCCAATTTTCGCACTGTTACCGTGTGTATTGGTGAAGGTGAGGGCGTTGCCACTGCCGGCTTCGGTAGTGATATGGCGCGTTTTATCCAGCGTCACATTGCCGATGTTGGCTTTATTGTTGCCGCCGGTTCCGGCGAAATTCACCTCGCCCGCAAAGGTTCCGCTTTGCCAGTTAAAGGTGTCCTTGCCTTCTCCAGTGTTGATCACGCCACTGGTGATACCCTGGCTGATATCAATGGTGTCATTGCCCTTGCCAGATTGAATCGCCACTGCCGTATCGTTGATAGCCTGAAGGGTACCGGTATTGGTGATTTTTTTATTGCTGTCACCGCTGGCATCAATAACGGGTGCGGTGGTGCTGGCAGAGGTAATTTTTCCGCTATTGGCTATTGCGCTAACATTTTTAGCGATGATTGCAGAACCACCTGCGCTGTCGTAGACGTTGATATTGGCATTGGTGGTGACCTTACCGTCCGTATTGGCGCGGATACCGCTGCCTTCGCTGTTATGCACCTCAACGGTATAGCCTTTACCGATGGTCAGATTGCCTGTCACTGCGTCACCATTGCGCTGCTCAAAGGCGAAGCCGGTACCTTTACCGTTAACGTTCAGAATGTTATTCAGGCCATCTTTCATGTTTAACGCGACGCTGGTACGGATCCCCGGACCGTCGTTGGCATTGATGGTGACATCATTGAGTGTGATATCGGTATTGTTGGCATCGTTTTGAATGCCCGCGCCAGTACCTTCGGCGCTAATAATCACCCCTTTGGCAGCCAGCTTACCGGCTCCGGTGTCCAGGCGAATACCGTCAGCAGTGCCATTGGTGGTGATGGCATCGCCAGTATTACCAGTAATATTCAGGCTGGCACCGTTGGTCAGCAGAACCCCTGCGGTTCCATCATCAACTTGAATCTGACCCAATTTTTTAATCTGTGCGTTCGAACCAGAAGCTTGTACGCCAATGCCGTTACTCACATGTAAGGCAGCGGTCGCGTTATTGGTTAAACTCCCGCCTTGTTGCACGTTAACACCAATGCTGTCGGTGCTGGCAAGATCGATAATTGCCTGGGTATCGAGGATCAGGCTGCCCTGGTTCCTTGCCACATAGGCAATAACCTTGTTGCCGCTGGCTTCTGAAGTGATTTTTGCGTTTGAAGTGAGGATGGTCGGAGTGGCGCTACCCTCTGCGTTGCCATTCAACTGGTGAGCCTGACCGTCCACTACCCCGGCAATGGTTCTTTCACCGGTTAAATTGATGGTGGTTTTATCGCTGATGTTACCTGTGGCACCGCCTTCAATCAGCAGCGCGGCGGAGTCGGTGCCCTGCACGGTGAACGTGGCTTCGCCGGTATCCACACTACTGCCTGTGCCCGTCGCTAATACGCCAACGGACTGTTCGCCGCTTAAGGTCAGGTCAAGGTTTGAGCTGGGCTGACCGTCAGGAGTGGTGGTGTTACCGGCCAGCATTGCGCCGTTGGCAATACGGAAAATGGTGGTGCGATCCTGCCCGTTGTCATTCATTACCGCCTGACCAATATTCGCAGTTGCGCCTTTACCATACAGGTAATAGCCAATCTGATCGGTGCTGTTGAATGCCGGGCTACTCAGGCTGTCGACGTTAGCGACGGCGTTATCACGCACGTGTACGCCGATGTTCCCGGCTTTGTTTAGCGTGATGTTGGAATAGACGTTGACCACTGCCTTTCCATCTTTGCCACCTTCAGCCCAGACGGCATAGTTACGGTTACCGACACTACCTTCACCATCAACTACGATAGAGCCTGAAGCGCTGGTCGTGGCTTCGGCATTTTTGTTAGTTGCGCTGACGTGGATGCCGACGTTGTTGGTGCCGTTGACGTTAATCTTGCCGTCGTTGCGAATTTCCTGATTATTTTCCGCGCCGCTGTCACGCACGGTGATACCGTAGTTCCTGCTACTCCCCGCGCTGGAATCGCCATTGATCACGATATTACCGGTATTGATGACGTTGCCGGTCGCGTTACCAATCAGCATACCCGCGGCGTTACGTACGCCGGTTCCCAGCGTGATAAGGCCGTTGTTAATCACCTCTTTGGCGCTCTTGGTCATGATCCCGGCGCTCAGACTTGAACCGCCTGACATGGTGACATCTTTAGACGGATCACTTGCGTTACGGCCAAGATAAATAGAGGCACCTGCGCTGTTGGTAAAGGTGGCGTTGTCGGCGACTTCTACGCCATAGGCGATGCCGCTGCCGTAGGATGCACCGTTTTTGCGCCCGTCCACGACGTTGATATCGCCGTTGTTGACCCCTTGAGCATTGTCAGACAGTTGCATACCAATGGCCAGCGTCAGCTCGCCAGCGGGTTTGTCCTTACTCCAGGGATCGGCGGCAGAAGCGGTACCGAAGTTATCGGTGGTGATCGCCTGGTTGATGGTGCCTTCGTTGGTGATTTGACTGGCGCCTTGCCCCTGCATACCAAATGCGCCATAGCTGTTGACGTTTTGGTTGCCGTCTTTATCAATAAACAGCCCGGAGTTGATGATCCCGTTGTTGGTTGCCGTCGCGTCTTTTGCCAGCATGCCAATCGCCAGGCTTTGCCCGGTAGACGTGCGTAATGCGTTCAGCTCACCAAGGTTAGTGATAACCCCACCATTAATGGCTTTCATCACGCCATTAATACTGCCGTCAACGGCAATAATCGCGTCTTTGTTCAAGGTGCCTGAGGTGCCTGCGCCGTTGGCGTAGATGGCATGTAACTCACCACGGCCAGCGGTCGCGTTGTTGGTATGTGACAAACCGTCGGTCCAGACGTCGTAATCCCAGCTGAGTATGTCAGCTGGCTTACCGGAGGTGAGCAGATTTTCAATCAGCCCGGCGTACTTTGTTTGTGCTGCGGTGACGGTTGTGACTTCCTCCGCATCTATCCACAGCTGGATTTGGCTGACTTTTTCACCATCAGGGTTGAGTGCCGCGTCGTCGCTTTTGCCCAACAGCCAGTCATTGAATTCGGCCAGTTCTTGTGTGTTGGTAATGGTAAATGTGCGCTCCCCGGTTTTGACGACCTGACCATCCTCGTCATAGCCATAGGTCATCAGCGTCACATCATCGCCAAACACGGAGGTTTGCGCTGAACCGGTGAACGTTTTTTCAGGGATCACCGGGGCTGCGTTAAATTTTATATAGTTATCTGACTGCCAGTTCACCTGGCTTGCAGTACCTTGTGCTTCCAGCAGCGAGGAATCTTTTGCCAGCATTTCAATGGTATTGGCTTTGTCACGCACATTGAGGGTGTCGTTGCCAATATTCAGATTGGCAATGGAGCCATTTGTCGCCAGTGCGATACCAAATTGCTTATAGATTTCTGATTTCTGAGCATCAAAGGTGTTTAATACCGCATCGCCGACTTGCGCTTCGGTAAGAAAACCATTTAACTCATTGGTATCAAAGACTTTGATGGTCGTTTTTTCGCCGGGAAACGCCGGATCGTTGATATCAAATTCTGTGCTCTGCGAAGGCGTTGACGACTGGTTGTAAGTCAGGTATTCCGCCAGTTCTTCAGAGTTGGTAATGGTTTTTACGCTCTGGTCAGGGCTGGTCGCCAGCAGGGTGATTTTGCCGCTTTCCAGCAGTTCCCGGATAGTGGTTGATTCAACAACGCCGCTTTGACCCGGGCTAAATGTTGGGATTGCACCACTGATATTCAGTGCCTGACCAGTTGTGTTATCTTCATATAAGAAGCCGTAGTCGTGGATACCCTCATAAACCCCAGCGGAAATACCTGTCTTGAAGTCTTCATGAATATCGTGTTCACCCGTTGCGGTAATCTGGGCTGCAGAAGCCAGCAATGAAGCACCGCTTAATGCGCCAGCTGCCAGTACGGCGACAGTTTTACGCGAACTGCTTTTTTTCTTTCCTTTCGTTAATTCAGAAACGACCACCCAGATACCGAGCGCCGCGTTCCAAATAATGCTGTAAACTTTGTTCATATATACCCCTTGTCTACATTCCTGTTATGTATGTGTTAAGGAAGGTGCGAATAAGCAGGTCATTTCTTCCCAAGCTGACTCGCTGATTAAAATTTCGCGGATCTGGGCCGATTTTTTTCCCGCAAACACATCGAATTGACCTGCCCCCACGATTAGATACAACACTCAGTTAGTAACGTCGGAATCTTCATTCTCAGAATGACCCTTTCTCCAGCCCGCTGCAAATTCAGACGGTGTCTGATAATTCAGCGTGGAGTGCGGGCGGCATTCGTTATAATCCTGCCGCCAGTCATTAATAATTTTCCTGGCATGAACGATATCGCTGAACCAGTGCTCATTCAAACATTCATCGCGAAATCGTCCGTTAAAGCTCTCAATAAATCCGTTCTGCGTTGGCTTGCCCGGCTGGATTAAGCGCAACTCAACACCATGCTCAAAAGCCCATTGATCCAGTGCACGGCAAGTGAACTCCGGCCCCTGGTCAGTTCTTATCGTCGCCGGATAGCCTCGAAACAGTGCAATGCTGTCCAGAATACGCGTGACCTGAACGCCTGAAATCCCAAAGGCAACAGTGACCGTCAGGCATTCCTTTGTGAAATCATCGACGCAGGTAAGACACTTGATCCTGCGACCGGTGGAAAGTGCGTCCATGACGAAATCCATCGACCAGGTCAGATTGGGCGCCGCCGGACGGAGCAGCGGCAGACGTTCTGTTGCCAGCCCTTTACGACGTCTTCTGCGTTTTACGCCCAGGCCACTGAGGTGATAAAGCCGGTACACGCGCTTATGATTAACATGAAGCCCTTCACGGCGCAGCAACTGCCAAATACGACGGTAGCCAAAACGCCTGCGCTCCAGTGCCAGCTCAGTGATGCGCCCTGATAAATGCGCATCAGCAGCCGGACGGTGAGCCTCATAGCGGCAGGTCGACAGGGATAAACCTGTAAGCCTGCAGGCACGACGTTGCGACAGACCGGTCGCATCACACATCAACATCACGGCTTCCCGCTTCTGGTCTGTCGTCAGTACTTTCGCCCAAGAGCCACCTGAAGCGCCTCTTTATCCAGCATGGCTTCGGCAAGCAGCTTCTTGAGTCTGGCGTTCTCTTCCTCAAGCGACTTCAGGCGCTTAACTTCAGGCACCTCCATACCGCCATACTTCTTACGCCAGGTGTAAAACGTGGCATCGGAAATGGCATGCTTGCGGCAGAGTTCACGGGCGGGTACCCCAGCTTCGGCTTCGCGGAGAATACTGATGATCTGTTCGTCGGAAAAACGCTTCTTCATGGGGATGTCCTCATGTGGCTTATGAAGACATTACTAACATCGGGGTGTACTAATCAACGGGGAGCAGGTCAAGCATAGCAACGATAAGTTTCAGACCCTTCCACACCGTCAACTTTGTACTCTTTCACGTTGTCGTAATTGTATATCACGCGGTGAATAGTGCTGGCAGGTTGCATTGTTTTGTCTGATATCACTTTCGCGGCTTTCCCCGTCGGGGCCATAATAGCGAATTCACGACCAATTCTTTCTAGGTACTGAGTAATTCCTTTAGTTATAAATGTTTTACCTGTACCTGCATAACCATTAAGTAAAAATACGTTTTGTTTGGTATCGGTTAGAAACTCATTTATTTGCTTAACTATTTGGTTTTGACCTTTAGGGAAGGTGCGAACAAGTTCCTGATATGAGATCATCATATTCATCCGGAGCGCATCCCAGAGGGACATCATGAGCCATCAACTCACCTTCGCCGATAGTGAATTCAGCACTAAGCGCCGTCAGACCCGAAAAGAGATTTTCCTCTCCCGCATGGAGCAGATTCTGCCATGGCAGAATATGACCGCTGTCATCGAGCCGTTTTATCCCAAGGCGGGCAATGGCCGACGGCCCTATCCGCTGGAGACCATGCTGCGTATTCACTGCATGCAGCATTGGTACAACCTGAGCGACGGTGCCATGGAAGATGCCCTGTACGAAATCGCCTCCATGCGCCTGTTTGCCCGATTATCCCTGGATAGCGCCCTGCCGGATCGCACCACCATCATGAATTTCCGCCACCTGCTCGAGCAGCATCAACTGGCCCGTCAATTGTTCAAGACCATCAATCGCTGGCTGGCCGAAGCAGGCGTCATGATGACCCAAGGCACTTTGGTGGATGCCACCATCATTGAGGCACCCAGCTCGACCAAGAACAAAGAGCAGCAACGCGATCCGGAGATGCATCAGACCAAGAAAGGCAATCAGTGGCACTTTGGCATGAAGGCCCACATTGGTGTCGATGCCAAGAGTGGCCTGACCCACAGCCTGGTCACCACCGCGGCCAACGAGCATGACCTCAATCAGCTGGGTAATCTGCTTCATGGAGAGGAGCAATTTGTCTCAGCCGATGCCGGCTACCAAGGAGCGCCACAGCGCGAGGAGCTGGCCGAGGTGGATGTGGACTGGCTGATCGCCGAGCGTCCCGGCAGGGTAAAAACCTTGAAGCAGCATCCGCGCAAGAACAAAACGGCCATCAACATCGAATACATGAAAGCCAGCATCCGTGCCAGGGTGGAGCACCCGTTTCGCATCATCAAGCGGCAGTTCGGCTTCGTGAAAGCCAGATACAAGGGGCTGCTGAAAAACGATAACCAACTGGCGATGTTATTCACCCTGGCCAACCTGTTTCGGGTGGACCAAATGATACGTCAGTGGGAGAGATCTCAGTAAAAACCGGAAATAACGCCAGAAATGGTGGAAAAAATAGCCTAAATAGGCTGATTCGATGTGTTTGCGGGAAAAAAATCGGCCCAGATCCGCGAAATTTTAATCAGCGAGTCAGCTTGGGAAGAAATGACCTGCTTATTCGCACCTTCCTTAGTTAAACTTACTCCTTCAAAGCAATCAAATATATCAATATTTCGGCGCGTCACTTCCATATCAAGATCAAAGCTTGAAGCTGATGAAATACTAGCTTGTTTAAACTCTTCACGCGTCCTGTAATCAAAGAAGGCTTGTTGTGAAGCGACTAGATCTTTTTGTTTTTGTTCAAGTTCAATCTGTAATAGTGCTTGCTCTTTTTTTACATTGGAAAGTGTGTCGTTTTTTTCGTCTAGTTGAGCTATTAGCTCACTCGTCTGTTGTTGATATTTATCACTATTATCAGCAAGCTGGGTCTTTAATTCAGACTCTCGTTTATTGAGTTCTTGACGTTGCCGTTCTAACTCTGCTTCTAAGCGAGATGTATGATCGATAGGTTTTACCGGATCAACAAACTCTGGCGGAGTGATAGGCTTATTGAGAATAGCTTGAGCATACCAACGGGCGACTAAATAAGCTTCTTTGATTAACCAGAGTGTTTCATTGAGGGAAATCTCGTCTGAACCATTGCTAGAGTGGGCGGCTTTGTTACCTTTATGTCGCAATACATCTAATTTGGCCCAGATTCCCTTATCACTGACAACGTCCTTGAATTCGTAGCTGCGCAGTCGATTATATAAATCATCACGAACAGGTGGGGTTAGCGATAAACGTGAATAAATTTCCCCAACGACTACTTCAGTAAAACACCTAAGTTTCACTAGTGCTACCTGCTTATCATCATGGCAATACAGCTCGGCACTTTTACCAAATTGAGCGAGTTCAGGGCTGATGTCTGTTAGAAAATTAAAATTACTCATAACTCTTCATTAATTCCTCCAGATTAAACTATTGTGTCACTTAACTTCGCTAAAACACTACCAGTAAGTTGGAGTCATTACCCCTCAATCAAACGTGAGAAGTCGTCACCTTTAAAACTGGTCACATTTTCAATACCCAGATCGGAAGCAGACTGGTTGATAGTCTCTACCGCATAGAACTTTGCACCAGTCAGGCGCGGAGCTAACAGGTAAGATGAAATTAAGGTTTTACGAACACTGCCACTGTAATTAATTACCGCTACTTTCATAAATCACCTCAGAATTTTTTGTTGAACTTCTTAGGGTCGAAATTCTCACCGATTTTATTGAAGAATTCTTTATCAATAATGCCGGGACTCTCTGCTTTTTCACTTTCCTGCGCTTCAGGCTCAGACGGTTGTGTATTGTGCAATACACTTTCCGCTGCACCCTTCGCGTTACTCTTATCATGTGTATTGTGCAATACATTTTTTCGGTTTTGCCGCGTTCTATACAGTGCCATCTCAAGCCCTTTGGCTGTTACCGAAAAGCTGTATTCGCTGTCGAGGATTTCAGCAATTTCATGCCGCGTTAGCCCTCTGTCCAGCCAGTTCTCGATTTCATTTAGGCGCAATCTGACAGCAGCCGATAAGTTGCGGGGTTTCAGATCTGCTGGTTTATTCATAACCCCCTCCGTTGTATGAAAATGACTCTACAACACTCGTAAGAAGGGGTCAATCGAGTTTTGTAGTTTATCTGTAGTATTCTTGTAGTCTATTTGTAGTCTATTTGTAGTCTGTCACGTTTTTTGTAGTTTCTTTGTAGTTTTATTGTAGTCTGTTTGTAGTCTTCCAACACTAATGCAAAACGTTTTTTGTAGTTTATCTGTAGTTTATCTGTAGTTTATATGTAGTTTTTGGTTGCTCAGATGGTCATGCAAGCATGACCATCAAAGAATAGGACGCTTTTTAGCCAAATGACCCTTAACCTACGGAGATCGCCCTACCAAAAAAAGATGATTTTTTATCCCTTAACCTGCTATACACCTAACGCAGCGCGATAAATCACGCTATCATACTGATTTAAAAGATAAAAAAATAAATAGCGTCAATATTAGGTAATAATTAGGTATTAAAAACACCAAATAACCTATTGTTTTATAATGAGTTTGCATTATTACTTTGGTAATACTAAGATTTCAGCTTGTTAGATCTCAATTTTTTGTTTAAGAAATGCACAATGTGAGGACTGAATGCCAATAATAACCGCAAAAGTATCAGATGAACTTTTGGCCTATATAGACCTGGTTTCAGGAGGTAATCGGTCAGATTATCTGCGGCGCTGCATTGAAGCTGGCCCAGGTGATCGGGAGTCCGGGTTGAAAATAGTTGCCGACCGGCTGAGCGACGTAAATCGCAAACTGGATTATCTTTTTGACCGTGCTTCAGATGCGGATTTTGGCCCACTGCGCGATGAGCTGAAGGCAATAACCGAAACGCTATCTGGCGTAAAATTCCCACCGGCAGGACAGATGATGTTGCATGAATCACTCGCTATTGAAACGCTAATCCTCCTGCGCTCGATAGCAGAACCGGGCAAAACCAAAGCGGCAAAAGCAGAGGTTGAACGTAACGGCTACAAAGTCTGGGAACCAAAAAAGGAGCGCTGAAATGGACGATAGAGAAAGAGGCTTAGCATTTTTATTTGCAATTACTTTGCCTCCAGTGATGGTATGGTTTCTAGTTGCAAAATTTACCTACGGTATTGATGCATCCACGGCTAAATACCTGATTCCGTATCTGGTTAAGAATACTTTTTCGCTATGGCCTTTATGGTCAGCTTTAATTGCTGGCTGGTTTATTGGTGTTGGCGGTCTGATCGCTTTTATCATTTATGATAAATCACGCGTGTTTAAAGGCGAAAGATTCAAAAAGATTTATCGTGGTACAGAGCTTGTTCGCGCCAGAACACTCGCTGATAAAACACGCGAAAGAGGTGTCAACCAGTTAACCGTGGCTAATATCCCCATACCTACATACGCTGAGAACTTGCATTTTTCGATTGCCGGTACAACCGGTACTGGTAAAACCACAATTTTCAATGAACTGTTATTTAAGAGCATCATTAGAGGCGGCAAAAATATTGCTTTAGATCCAAATGGGGGCTTCTTAAAGAATTTCTATCGTCCCGGCGATGTTATTTTAAACGCCTATGATAAACGCACTGAAGGCTGGGTGTTTTTCAATGAAATTCGCCGTTCATATGATTACGAGCGCTTAGTGAACTCTATTGTTCAGGAAAGCCCTGATATGGCTACTGAAGAATGGTTCGGCTATGGCCGTCTTATTTTTAGTGAAGTTTCGAAAAAACTTCACAGCCTATACAGCACAGTAACTATGGAAGAAGTTATTCACTGGGCCTGTAACGTTGACCAGAAAAAATTAAAAGAATTTTTAATGGGTACGCCTGCCGAAGCTATTTTTTCCGGGTCTGAAAAAGCAGTTGGAAGCGCGCGATTTGTTCTCAGTAAGAATCTTGCCCCACATTTGAAAATGCCGGAAGGTAATTTTTCCCTGCGTGACTGGCTTGATGATGGAAAGCCGGGAACCCTGTTTATCACCTGGCAGGAAGAAATGAAAAGGTCACTTAATCCGCTAATTTCCTGCTGGCTGGATTCGATTTTTTCTATCGTGCTGGGTATGGGTGAAAAAGAAAGCCGCATTAATGTATTTATTGACGAGCTGGAATCACTCCAGTTTCTGCCAAACCTCAACGATGCACTGACCAAAGGGCGTAAAAGCGGTCTGTGTGTTTATGCTGGCTATCAAACCTATTCTCAGCTGGTTAAGGTTTATGGTCGGGATATGGCTCAGACAATTCTGGCTAACATGCGTTCTAACATCGTGCTGGGCGGCAGCCGTCTCGGTGATGAAACGTTGGATCAAATGTCGCGCTCACTCGGTGAGATAGAAGGCGAAGTTGAGCGTAAAGAATCCGATCCTCAGAAGCCCTGGATTGTCCGTAAACGCCGCGACGTTAAAGTTGTTCGTGCCGTAACGCCTACCGAAATATCAATGTTGCCAAACCTCACCGGCTATCTGGCGTTGCCTGGTGATATGCCCGTCGCTAAGTTCAAGGCTAAACACGTTAAATACCATCGCAAAAACCCTGTTCCTGGCATTGAACTGAGGGAGATCTGATGCTTGATATAACCACGATTACCCGCCAGAACGTCACTAGCGTTGTGGGCTACTACTCTGATGCAAAGGATGATTACTACAGTAAGGATTCATCATTCACGTCCTGGCAGGGAACCGGAGCTGAAGCCCTCGGCTTATCCGGGGACGTTGAATCAGCCCGGTTTAAAGAGCTGCTTGTCGGAGAGATAGATACCTTCACGCATATGCAGCGACACGTGGGTGATGCCAAAAAAGAGCGTCTGGGCTACGACCTGACGTTTTCAGCGCCTAAAGGGGTATCCATGCAGGCGCTGATACACGGCGATAAAACCATTATCGAGGCTCATGAAAAAGCTGTTGCCGCTGCTGTGCGTGAAGCTGAAAAACTCGCGCAGGCCCGGACGACTCGCCAGGGGAAATCAGTAACCCAGAATACCAATAACCTTGTCGTCGCTACTTTCCGCCACGAAACTTCCAGGGCGCTAGATCCTGATTTGCACACACACGCTTTTGTCATGAACATGACCCAGCGCGAGGACGGCCAGTGGCGCGCGCTCAAAAATGATGAGCTGATGCGTAACAAAATGCACCTGGGCGATGTTTACAAACAGGAGCTGGCGTTGGAGTTGACCAAAGCCGGTTATGAGCTGCGTTACAACAGCAAAAATAACACGTTCGATATGGCCCATTTTTCAGATGAACAGATTCGCGCTTTTTCCCGCCGGTCGGAGCAAATTGAAAAGGGACTCGCTGCAATGGGTCTGACGCGGGAAACCGCCGATGCTCAGACGAAAAGCCGCGTCTCGATGGCTACGCGTGAAAAGAAAACAGAGCATTCCCGTGAAGAAATTCACCAGGAATGGGCCAGCCGCGCCAAAACGCTCGGCATTGATTTTGATAACCGTGAATGGCAGGGACACGGTAAACCTCTGGAGGCTGATATAGCGCGCAACATGGCCCCGGATTTTACCAGCCCGGAGGTTAAAGCTGACCGGGCTATCCAGTTTGCAGTTAAGTCGCTGTCAGAGCGCGATGCCAGCTTTGAACGCCAGAAGCTGATTCAAATCGCTAATAAGCAGGTGCTGGGCCATGCCACAATAGCCGATGTTGAAAAAGCGTACCTGAAGGCGGTACAAAAGGGCGCCATCATCGAGGGCGAAGCCCGGTATCAATCAACTCTGAAGGTCGGTGCTTCAGTTATGGCCGAAACTCTGACGCGCAAAGAGTGGATCGACTCGCTGACGAATAGCGGGATGCGTGCGGATAAAGCCCGTTTTGCGGTAGATGATGGTATTAAAAACGGCAGGCTTAAAAAGACCAGCCACCGCGTCACTACCGTGGAGGGTATTCGCCTTGAGCGTTCCATTCTGACTATCGAATCACGCGGCCGGGGGCAGATGCCGCGACAGCTGACCGCAGAGATTGCAGGCCAGCTGCTTGCCGGGAAAACCCTCAAGAAGGAGCAGATGCGCGCGGTTACAGAAATTGTGACGAGCAAAGATCGGTTTGTGGCCGCACATGGTTACGCCGGTACCGGTAAAAGCTATATGACGATGGCCGCTAAAGAGCTGCTGGAGTCACAAGGGCTGAAGGTCACGGCGCTGGCCCCCTATGGGACACAGAAAAAAGCGCTTGAAGATGATGGATTACCGGCCCGCACCGTTGCCGCTTTCCTCAAAGCGAAGGATAAAAAGCTGGATGAAAAATCAGTCGTATTCATTGATGAAGCCGGGGTTATACCCGCCCGACAGATGAAACAGCTGATGGAGGTGATCGAGAAGCATAACGCTCGCGCGGTATTCCTGGGGGATACGTCACAGACGAAAGCGGTAGAAGCCGGTAAGCCTTTTGAGCAGCTGATTAAAGCAGGTATGCAGACCAGCTACATGAAAGACATTCAGCGACAGAAGAATGAAGTTTTGCTTGAGGCGGTTAAGTATGCCGCTGAAGGTAATGCCGCGCGCGCCCTGAAAAATATCACCGGCGTGAACGAACTGAAGGAAGAAGCGCCCCGACTCGCTCAACTTGCCGATCGCTACCTGTCTCTGTCCTCAGAACAACAGGATGCCACCCTGATAATCTCTGGTACGAACGCCTCACGCAAAACCCTCAATGACTACATCCGGGGCAATCTGGGGCTTGCCGGAACCGGCGAAACGTTCACGCTACTTGACCGCGTGGATTCGACACAGGCGGAACGCCGCGACAGCCGTTATTTCAGTAAAGGGCAAATCATTATCCCCGAACAGGATTACAAAAATGGTATGAAGCGTGGCGAGTCTTACCAGGTTCTTGATACCGGGCCGGGCAACAAATTGACGGTTGAAAGCAGCAGCGGTGAGCAGATCGCTTTCAGCCCGCGTACACACACCAAGCTGTCTGTATACCAGGCAGTCAGCGCCGAACTGGCGCCGGGCGATAAGGTTATGGTAACGCGTAACGATAAAACGCTGGACGTTGCCAACGGCGACCGCTTCACGGTGAAAACCGTGGAGGGTGAAAAACTGACGCTTGAGGACAAAAAAGGGCGCACGGTTGAGCTGGACAAAAAACAGGCTTCTTATCTTTCCTATGCTTATGCAACCACCGTCCACAAATCCCAGGGGCTTACCTGTGATCGCGTGTTGTTCAACATAGATACCAAATCGCTTACCACTTCTAAGGACGTTTTTTATGTTGGTATTTCGCGTGCGCGTCATGAGGTGGAAATTTTTACCGACGATAAAAAATCTTTGGCATCGAGCGTGAGCCGCGACAGCCCGAAAACCACGGCCGCAGAAATTGACCGTTTCT
Source organism: Enterobacter sp. QK-SA4 (assembly GCF_056856775.1). Lineage (NCBI taxonomy): Bacteria > Pseudomonadati > Pseudomonadota > Gammaproteobacteria > Enterobacterales > Enterobacteriaceae > Enterobacter > Enterobacter sp. QK-SA4. The sequence goes on along the minus strand of NZ_JBXFXH010000006.1, from coordinate 21,669 downwards.
TTGGGCTTGAGGCCAGGTTTAAGGATATTGGCCGCGATACCAGTTTAGAAACCCGATCAGCTGAAAAAGGTCTGCCAGAAGCCACGGGGGAAAGCATGGCGTTTAACCAGAAACCCGATGAACATAACATGACAACCGGCACTGATTATCAGCCGGTGAGCAACGCAGAGGACGCCTTTCATCTTAAGCAGAACCCTATGGATGATTCCGTTGGCCTGCGGCGTCATGAAGCACAGCAAAATGATGCAGAGCTGGCCCATGATTATGCTGCTGCCGACGATCAGCAGTGGAGCGCGCAGGAGTATGCCGATTACGAGCATTATGCCGATGCATCAGACTACGACTTTGACAGCAGCATTTACGACGATTACGCCATGCCGCAGACGTCTCAGGCGGAACAGAGCCATACCGGAAAAGAACACACCCATGAGCATGAGCATGAAGAAGGGGGCCATGAAATCTGATGGAGCAGACCGACAAGCGCAAGCAGGATAAACTGAAGTTCGACCGGGTAATTAATCTGGCGCGCAGACTGCCGCATCCGGCGATCCATGACTTACTACGCGCGCTGATACTGCCAATTCAGGCCGATTACTTGCTGGCCGTTGGCACGGAGGGCCAGGACGCGCGCCCGGACATGAACGAGCGCGAGTTCTTCTTCACAAAAATCATCTGGGCGATGGATTAGGGGTCAGTTTGGATATCGAAAATTATTGTACTATAAGGGCTTCCCCGGCGTGTCAACGCCGGTGTTTATGGTTTCTGTCTGCTCTTCAGTAAAAATAAGGGGAGAGACTGCGGACTATAAACGGCCATGATGAATCGTCATCGATTCGGACCCTGATGAAAGACGCGCGTGAGGTTCTTGTTCGTTAAGCGGATACGTATATCCTGTACAATAGCCAGATAGGGGTCAGTTTGGATATAGAGAATTATTGTACGGTAAGCCGGTAATGATTCCAACTTACTGATAGTGTTTTATGTTCAGATAATGCCCGATGACTTTGTCATGCAGCTCCACCGATTTTGAGAACGACAGTGACTTCCTGCCCAGCCTTGCCAGATGTTGCCTCAGATTCAGGTTATGCCGCTCAATGCGCTGCGTATATCGCTTGCTGATAACGTGCAGTTCTCCCTTCAGGCGTGATTCATAAAGCGGCCAGCCATCCGTCATCCATACCACGACCTCAAAGGCCGACAGCAGGCCCAGAAGACGCTCCAGCGTGGACAACGTGCGTTCACCGAATACGTGCGCCACAACCGTCCTCCGTATCCTGTCATACGCGTAAAACAACCAGCGCTGGCGTGATTTAGCGCCGACATAACCCCACTGTTCGTCCATTTCCGCGCAAACAATGACGTCACTGCCCGGTTGTATGCGTGAGGTTACCGACTGCGGTCTGAGTTTTTTAAGTGACGTAAAATCGTGTTGAGGCCAACGCCCATAATGCGTGCACTGGCGCGACATCCGACGCCATTCATGGCCATATCAATGATTTTCTGATGCGTACCGGGTTGAGAAGCGGTGTAAGTGAACTGTAGCTGCCATGTTTTACGGCAGTGAGAGCAGAGATAGCGCTGATGTCCGGCAGTACTTTTACCGTTACGCACCACGCCTTCAGTAGCTGAACAGGAGGGACAGCTGATAGAAACAGAAGCCACTGGAGCACCTCAAAAACACCATCATACACTAAATCAGTAAGTTGGCACCATTACCGAAGTTTCCTACTGTCGATAAGAAAGGATTGGCACAGGGAGTGTGAATATCGAAACACCATCACAGAATAATGCCAGATAGAAATGCGATAGTAGGGTTGGATATTTAAATAAGGAGCATCCCGACTTAAAATGAATATGACTGCGTAACCAGGCGCAATAAAAAAAGCGAAAGAATCGCTTTTATTCTGGTTGTTTTTTCGAAGAGTGACCGTTTTCTGAGATGACAAGAAATAAGGAAGTCCTATGATCGCTAGCGGAATAGTTCAAAAACTGAATGCGCAAATGAATCAGGAGTTTTATACCTCAAATTTGTATCTTCAGCTCAGCCAGAGGTGCAGCGAGAATAGCCTTAATGGCACCGCACTATTTTTGCGTCATCAGGCGCAAAATACGGTGACGCAAATGATGCGCATGTACGAATACATCAAACAGAGCGGCGCCACGCCGGTGTTACAGGAGCAACACGCCCGGTGCGGTGAATTTTCCACGCTGGAAGATCTGTTTGAGCAGACGGTAAGCGATTACCAGAAGCGCATTAATGCGCTGACCTCTTTGACGGAAGACGCCCAGGCAGCAAACGATAAGTCAGCGATTAACTTCCTGAAGCGATACAGAAAAGAGGAAATCGTGGACGGGACGCTGTTGCAAATCATTCTGGATGAAGTCCGCAGCGCTAAAAAAGCGGGCATCAACATGCAGCAAACCGACCACTATCTGGTTGGCGTGATCGATCGCTATCACTAAATCAATTTCGCAGTACGAGGAGGTTTTACGCCTCCTCAGAAAATCTGTTTTACATCAGAAACAGAGGTTTATGCCAGTGAACATTTGATACCCAACACGTCATAGTGATTTTTTAACTTAGCGTTTTTATATCGTGCCAAAAATGTCTCTGCTTGTGTCTTTATATTAAGGAAGGTGCGAATAAGCAGGTCATTTCTTCCCAAGCTGACTCGCTGATTAAAATTTCGCGGATCTGGGCCGATTTTTTTCCCGCAAACACATCGAATCAGCCTATTTAGGCTATTTTTTCCACCATTTCTGGCGTTATTTCCGGTTTTTACTGAGATCTCTCCCACTGACGTATCATTTGGTCCACCCGAAACAGGTTGGCCAGGGTGAATAACATCGCCAGTTGGTTATCGTTTTTCAGCAGCCCCTTGTATCTGGCTTTCACGAAGCCGAACTGCCGCTTGATGATGCGAAACGGGTGCTCCACCCTGGCACGGATGCTGGCTTTCATGTATTCGATGTTGATGGCCGTTTTGTTCTTGCGCGGATGCTGCTTCAAGGTTTTTACCCTGCCGGGACGCTCGGCGATCAGCCAGTCCACATCCACCTCGGCCAGCTCCTCGCGCTGTGGCGCTCCCTGGTAGCCGGCATCGGCTGAGACAAATTGCTCCTCTCCATGAAGCAGATTACCCAGCTGATTGAGGTCATGCTCGTTGGCCGCGGTGGTGACCAGGCTGTGGGTCAGGCCACTCTTGGCATCGACACCAATGTGGGCCTTCATGCCAAAGTGCCACTGATTGCCTTTCTTGGTCTGATGCATCTCCGGATCGCGTTGCTGCTCTTTGTTCTTGGTCGAGCTGGGTGCCTCAATGATGGTGGCATCCACCAAAGTGCCTTGGGTCATCATGACGCCTGCTTCGGCCAGCCAGCGATTGATGGTCTTGAACAATTGACGGGCCAGTTGATGCTGCTCGAGCAGGTGGCGGAAATTCATGATGGTGGTGCGATCCGGCAGGGCGCTATCCAGGGATAATCGGGCAAACAGGCGCATGGAGGCGATTTCGTACAGGGCATCTTCCATGGCACCGTCGCTCAGGTTGTACCAATGCTGCATGCAGTGAATACGCAGCATGGTCTCCAGCGGATAGGGCCGTCGGCCATTGCCCGCCTTGGGATAAAACGGCTCGATGACAGCGGTCATATTCTGCCATGGCAGAATCTGCTCCATGCGGGAGAGGAAAATCTCTTTTCGGGTCTGACGGCGCTTAGTGCTGAATTCACTATCGGCGAAGGTGAGTTGATGGCTCATGATGTCCCTCTGGGATGCGCTCCGGATGAATATGATGATCTCATATCAGGAACTTGTTCGCACCTTCCATAGTACGGGTTGCTTCGTTCATCCCGCGGATCTCAACGTCTGTTCCTTCTCTGCGGAATTTAATAACCACCTTATCCAGTGCGCTGACCGACGTGATATCCCAGAAATGGGCATGCGTAACATCAATGACAACTTTCTCTGCAGCTTCGCGAAAATCAAAATACGCCATAAAGCGGTCGGCGGAGGCAAAGAACACCTGCCCGGTGACCTTATAGAGCCGGGACTCTTCCCTGAGTTCTGAAGAGACAGCCAGAAAACGCGCCACTTTAGTGGCAAAATTCAGGGAAGCGATAAGCACACCGGTCAGTACCCCGAATGCCAGATTATGAGTGGCCACCACCACCACCACTGTTGCCAGCATCACCACGCTGGTAGAAATGGGATGGCTTTTAAGGTCGGTAACTGAACGCCATGAAAAGGTACCAATCGAAACCATGATCATTACGGCGACAAGCGCGGCCATAGGGATTTGCGAGACCAGGTCCCTCAGAAAGACTACCATACACATCAGGACCACACCGGCAGTGAGGGTGGACAGACGGCCCCGACCGCCGGATTTCACGTTGATAACAGACTGACCAATCATTGCACAGCCCGCCATTCCCCCGACAAATGAGGTGCAGATATTAGCGATGCCCTGAGCCTTGCATTCCCTGTTTTTATCACTGGGGGTATCCGTCATATCGTCCACAATCGTGGCTGTCATCATTGATTCCAGTAACCCTACAATGGCGAGGCCTGCGGAGTAAGGGAGAATAATCAGGAGCGTATCAAGATTCAGCGGGATATCCGGCACCAGGAAGACCGGCAGACTGTCAGGCAGTTTGCCCATATCCCCGACCGTACGCACGTCCACATGCAGCCATATGGCAATCGCCGTAAGCACCACGATACAGACAAGGGGTGAGGGGATTGTTTTATTCAGATACGGGAAGAGGTAGATAATGGCGAGCCCTACTGCCGTCATAGCATAAACATGCCAGGTCACATTGGTGAGCTCAGGTAACTGCGCCATGAAAATCAGGATCGCGAGTGCATTAACGAATCCGGTCACCACGGAGCGTGAGACGTAGCGCATGAGACCGCCGAGTTTAAGATAACCGGCTATCAGCTGGAATACGCCGGTCAGTACGGAGGCAGCCAGTAAGTACTGTAGTCCATGATCCTTCACCAGGGTCACCATCAGGAGCGCCATTGCCCCCGTTGATGAAGATATCATCGCCGGGCGACCACCAAAGAAGGCCATAATCAGCGGGATACAGAAAGCGGAGTAAAGCCCCACCTGAGGGTCAACACCGGCAATAATGGAAAAGGCGATCGCTTCTGGAATGAGTGCGAGCGCGACAACAATACCAGCCAGCACGTCACCACGGACGTTACCCAGCCAGTCCTTACGCGTCGAGGACAGCAACATAGTAATTTCTCAGTTTTTAGATGTAGTTAGCCCCGGAGGACATAAGTTTCAAATACGATAAAACACATCCGCAGACGGGATGTTATTACGTGCGTTCTGAGGCTCGCTCAGTACGGCGGAGGAAGGGAAAACTCAGGGTGGCGTAATGCGCATGATCAGCAGATAAATCCTTGAAAGCAGGTACTCAGCCCTCAGTGAACAGAATAAGTCAGCGTAATGTACTTTAGTGCTGACCACGTGCTCTGTATGATACAGAATCTATCTACTATAAACGAAAATACAGCACGATCAATGCTCACACTCTATATGGGACGTTCGTACCTGGACATGATTATCTGTGTTCAATGTCCCCGCATGACCGTCTTAACATCCAGAATATTACGTTTCCAAAAAAACCAGAAATGATTAAAAAATGAGCTTAACGTACAATAATTTTCGATATCCAAACTGACCCCAATCACATCACTGCCCGGTTGTATGCGCGAGGTTACCGACTGCGGCCTGAGTTTTTTAAGTGACGTAAAACCGTGTTGAGGCCAACGCCCATAATGCGTGCACTGGCGCGACATCCGACGCCATTCATGGCCATATCAATGATTTTCTGGTGCGTACCGGGCTGAGAGGCGGTGTAAGTGAACTGTAGTTGCCATGTTTTACGGCAATGAGAGCAGAGATAGCGCTGATGTCCGGCAGTGCTTTTGCCGTTACGCACCACGCCTTCAGTAGCGGAGCAGGAAGGACATCTGATGGAAATGGAAGCCACGCAAGCACCTTAAAATCACCATCATACACTAAATCAGTAAGTTGGCAGCATTACCTATTATCCGTATATTAAGTCAGCATCAGAATGCCGGCCGTCATATCAACTGGCAATAGTCAGTTACCACATTGCGCTACGTGAAAACTGACAGGGTTACAGGGGTGTACCAGGTCAGAATTCACGTAGCGCATCCTCTTCTTCTCTGCTCCATTCTCATTATGGTCCGATCATGTATGTCCTGGCATTACCCCATTTCTCCCAAAAACCGTAAAACAGCCCTCAGGCCGCGTCATGACTGGCTTTAACGTGGATCTATGTTGAAAAAGGATCCTTTACGCATTTGGTTTTACCCGCAATAATGCGGGATAAGACAATAAAAGGATCCGCGCGCTGCGATTTATTGTCATGGCAGGATCGGCCGGTCAGGTGCAAAATACCTGTATCCATAAAAAGTGCGTGCGCTACGTGAAAAATAGCCGATGAACAACGTCATTCCCCTGCAGAATTCACCAGAACGCGTTTCGTTGTTGCCGATCGCCCCGGGCGTTGATTTTGCGACCGCCGTGGCATTACGACGCATGGCCACCTCCACCGGTGCCACCCCGGCTTATCTGCTGGCGCCGGAAGTGAGTGCCCTCCTCTGGTATATGCCCGACCAGCGCCATCACATGCTGTTCGCCACCATGTGGAACACCGGTATCCGTATCGGAGAAGCCCGGACGCTGACCCCGGAGTCATTTGATCTCGATGGTCTGCGACCCTTTGTGCGGGTACTGTCTGAAAAAGTACGGGCCCGACGCGGGCGCCCACCGAAAGATGAGGTCCGCCTGGTCCCGCTGACCGATATAAGCTATGTCAGGCAGATGGCGAGCTGGATGGTCACCACCCGTCCCCGCCGGCGTGAACCGCTGTGGGCCGTCACCGATGAAACCATGCGTAACTGGCTGAAGCAGGCCGTTAAGCGGGCCGAAGCTGACGGGGTCCATTTTTCAATTCCGGTAACGCCCCATACCTTCCGGCACAGCTATATCATGCATATGCTCTATCACCGCCAGCCCCGGAAAGTGATTCAGGCGCTGGCCGGCCACAAGGATCCGCGCTCGATGGAGGTATATACCAGAGTGTTTGCGCTGGATATGGCGGCCACACTAGCCGTGCCGTTCACCGGTGACGGGCATGATGCCGCGCAGATCCTCCGGACACTTCCCCCTCTGACGTGACAACGTCACTCGCCACAGTTTATATAAGCTGTAGTGAGTAAATCTTCCCGGAGATAAGCTGTAGTGAGTGAAATAAGCTGTAGCAGGCAACATAAGCTGGAGTAAGCAGATTGTGATATGTGGAAGCCTGATGCAATAAGTCCGCAGGGCTGCGGCAACTGCAGAAAAACAATGGTGGAAGTTTGTTGCTCAGGAAGCACGGGCCTCAGACATGAGCCGCACTCATCACCGCTTATATAAGCTGTAGTGAGCAGGACACTCACCAGAGGCAGCAATATAAGCTGTAGCAAGTAAACAGAGAGGTGTTACTCACTACAGCTTATGTTCAGCGGGATTTGAAGAGTTTTTCCAGGTCATCGAGCGTGATGCCAAGTTTCTCTAAAAGCGCCAATTTCTCAGCCATCTCCGGACTCACATCACCCGGTGCGGCTGGCAGTTGAGGGTTCTCAGCACTCTCATCATGCGGTGGTTTTAACTTGGGCCGCCGGTAATGAATGCAGAAGAGTTTAGTGCGTCCCCGCTGGATCTCCGTGTAATCCAGATAGCCAATCTCCCGGAGCTGCTCCATGGCACGCCTCACCGTCTGGTTCTGCGAGAACACAGGGGATTTCAGGTTCAGGCGGGCCCGCAGACGCGCCAGAGATATCGGTGCCGGATCCCGGGGCAGACTCTCTATAAAGGTATAAAGGGCCTGGGCGGACTCCCGGCGTTTCAGGGCATTGATGGCCTTGAGCTGCAGTAACACTTTCCGGTCAAACTGGTAGAGTTCAAAGAGGCGCGGATCGGCCTGCAACTGGACGATATCCTTCTCCGTATCATAGTAGGCCGACTGCACCAGGTGTGTGATGTACTCTTTGGTGTGACTTTCGGTCGTGCGGGAAAACGAGATCACGGTACCCGCGATACGTTTTAGCGAGGGGCTGATACGCTCCCGGAGCTTGCGTGATGACTGACTGGAGGGGATCCCACAGAGTTTGGCGAACTCAACAAACGGCAGTTCAACCTTATCGCCGATAACCTTATGGCGTGCAAAGGAATGGATCACCCCTACCCAGGTCTTGAAGTCATTATCCATATCCAGGCGGGGACCGGTGATCTCCACCTTATCAAACCCTTCGGCTCTGGCGAGAGATAGACGCGTCAGTTCTTCCGTCGCATCAGTACGCGAAAGCGTGTTCTTTTTACTGTTTTTCAGTGATTTGAGAGTAGGGACAAACACTCCGAGCCGCATCAGTGCCACTGGCTGCACTGTATTACTGGCATTAGGAGTGAGATTTACGACTTCACCGGAGGATTTATCCACCTCTTCAAACAACTTTTTTAAGTCCAGATTGTCCTTGTCCAGAGAGCCCCCCGATCGGTGGATTGTTTTAGAATAAAAGCAGCCACTGTTCTCATGTTATGGCCTGTAAAACGCCAGACAACTGGCTTCAGTTTATGCACAGCCCTGATGAACTTTCAGGTGACATACTCACTGTAGTTTATATCAATCGCTTATTACAGCATATCCGTTGCATAATACAGCTTATTGTCTACCAGTTACAGCTTATGATTAACATGCTACAGCTTATGTGATCATGCTCCAGGCTCAGTCCTGACGCGGCCTTCAGAGGTGTCGGGATCTTCTTTGGATCTTACAGGGATCGCTTTAAGGATCTTATTACTGGATCGAATGACTGTATATGTGGATAACCTGCTGACCGACAAGGTAATTCAGACTGTTCATTAATGATCCCTTTTCATACCGGCAACAACGCGTACCTGCTCCTGCCAGCATCTGTGCTATTGCGCTTCCTCGCCGGTTCGCGGGCATAAGCCCGGTCACCGGACTGCGGCGAGCACTGATCTATTCATTTCTCAATACAGACTATGTCAAAACTGCACTTCTCTCAGAGCCATGATACGGAGGTTACATAGTACAGTTTGATTCTGGTTTCTTCCGATCAGACACAGCAACGGTAATTTGAGCCTGACCGATCAACATCGAGAAGTTTTTCTCTACACCTTTACGTGCTGTACCCGGATCCACAGCCAACTAGTGGTTGTGACCTGCCCCCCGTTGATTAGTACACCCCGATGTTAGTAATGTCTTCATAAGCCACATGAGGACATCCCCATGAAGAAGCGTTTTTCCGACGAACAGATCATCAGTATTCTCCGCGAAGCCGAAGCTGGGGTACCCGCCCGTGAACTCTGCCGCAAGCATGCCATTTCCGATGCCACGTTTTACACCTGGCGTAAGAAGTATGGCGGTATGGAGGTGCCTGAAGTTAAGCGCCTGAAGTCGCTTGAGGAAGAGAACGCCAGACTCAAGAAGCTGCTTGCCGAAGCCATGCTGGATAAAGAGGCGCTTCAGGTGGCTCTTGGGCGAAAGTACTGACGACAGACCAGAAGCGGGAAGCCGTGATGTTGATGTGTGATGCGACCGGTCTGTCGCAACGTCGTGCCTGCAGGCTTACAGGTTTATCCCTGTCGACTTGCCGCTATGAGGCTCACCGTCCGGCTGCTGATGCGCATTTATCAGGGCGCATCACTGAGCTGGCACTGGAGCGCAGGCGTTTTGGCTACCGTCGTATTTGGCAGTTGCTGCGCCGTGAAGGGCTTCATGTTAATCATAAGCGCGTGTACCGGCTTTATCACCTCAGTGGCCTGGGCGTAAAACGCAGAAGACGTCGTAAAGGGCTGGCAACAGAACGTCTGCCGCTGCTCCGTCCGGCGGCGCCCAATCTGACCTGGTCGATGGATTTCGTCATGGACGCACTTTCCACCGGTCGCAGGATCAAGTGTCTTACCTGCGTCGATGATTTCACAAAGGAATGCCTGACGGTCACTGTTGCCTTTGGGATTTCAGGCGTTCAGGTCACGCGTATTCTGGACAGCATTGCACTGTTTCGAGGCTATCCGGCGACGATAAGAACTGACCAGGGGCCGGAGTTCACTTGCCGTGCACTGGATCAATGGGCCTTTGAGCATGGTGTTGAGTTGCGCTTAATCCAGCCGGGCAAGCCAACGCAGAACGGATTTATTGAGAGCTTTAACGGACGATTTCGCGATGAATGTTTGAATGAGCACTGGTTCAGCGATATCGTTCATGCCAGGAAAATTATTAATGACTGGCGGCAGGATTATAACGAATGCCGCCCGCACTCCACGCTGAATTATCAGACACCGTCTGAATTTGCAGCGGGCTGGAGAAAGGGTCATTCTGAGAATGAAGATTCCGACGTTACTAACTGAGTGTTGTATCTAATCGTGGGGGCAGGTCAGTTGAAACATGCATACCATAACTCTATTATAATTGTACGGTATACATCCGTACATGCTATCGCCTTAAGTCCCGAACTCAACAAAACTGTCCGCTCTCTCAGATTAAAGAGTGGCCTGGGAGAGAAACCATGTCAGCACTGAAAAAGCAGCGCATTGACCTGAGATTAAATGAAGACGACAAACACATGATCGAAGAAGCTGCAGCAATGACTAACCAGTCAATTTCGCAGTTCATGGTCAGTACCGCCTCAGAACGCGCTGCAGAAGTTATTGACCAGCACCGTCGTCTGCTCCTCAATGAGGAGTCTTGGAACCTGGTTATGGATGCAATCATTAATCCGCCAGCACCGAATGACCGGCTGAAACGCGCCGCTAACCGTCTCCGGGAACTGGAGTAATAAATGGAGGGTTTAAGGATTGAGATTTTTTCAGAGGAAGTTGAATATGAATTAAGCAACTTCGATTGTGGAGAAGAGTATCTGAATACTTTTCTTACTGACCATCTGAAACGGCAGCATAACAGTAAGATCTTACGTGGTTATGTTCTCGTGACGAGAGAGAATAAACCGCGTGTGATGGGGTACTACACGCTATCAGGAAGTTGCTTTGAGAAAATACTTCTACCCAGCAAAACACAACAAAAGCGTGTACCCTACAAGAATGTGCCGAGCGTGACTTTGGGCCGTCTGGCAATTGATAAAAGCATTCACCACCAGGGATATGGAGAAACACTTGTTACCCATGCGATGAAAGTCGTGTATCAGGCCTCGCAGGCTGTGGGTATACACGGAATGTTCGTGGAAGCGCTGAACGACAACGCCAAAAAATTCTACCTTCGACTGGGTTTCATTCAGTTAAAGGAAGAAAACTGTAACTCGCTCTTTTACCCGACAAAATCTATTGAAGAATTGTTCGAAGTAAATGATGAATAAAACAGGTTTAGACTGATCCAGTAAAGCCGTACCGCTTATGTAAAGCGGCCTAGTCCTATTACAGTATTTTTGCCGAAACAGCTCTTCTGCGGTATCTAGGGAAGGTGCGAACAAGTCCCTGATATGAGATCATGTTTGTCATCTGGAGCCATGGAACAGGGTTCATTATGAGTCATCAACTTACCTTCGCCGACAGTGAATTCAGCAGTAAGCGCCGTCAGACCAGAAAAGAGATTTTCTTGTCCCGCATGGAGCAGATTCTGCCATGGCAAAACATGGTGGAAGTCATCGAGCCGTTTTACCCCAAGGCTGGTAATGGCCGGCGACCTTATCCGCTGGAAACCATGCTACGCATTCACTGCATGCAGCATTGGTACAACCTGAGCGATGGCGCGATGGAAGATGCTCTGTACGAAATCGCCTCCATGCGTCTGTTTGCCCGGTTATCCCTGGATAGCGCCTTGCCGGACCGCACCACCATCATGAATTTCCGCCACCTGCTGGAGCAGCATCAACTGGCCCGCCAATTGTTCAAGACCATCAATCGCTTGCTGGCCGAAGCAGGCGTCATGATGACTCAAGGCACCTTGGTCGATGCCAAGAGTGGCCTGACCCACAGCCTAGTCACTACCGCGGCCAACGAGCATGACCTCAATCAGCTGGGTAATCTGCTGCATGGAGAGGAGCAATTTGTCTCAGCCGATGCCGGCTACCAAGTGGCGCCACAGCGCGAGGAGCTGGCCGAGGTGGATGTGGACTGGCTGATCGCCGAGCGCCCCGGCAAGGTAAGAACCTTGAAACAGCATCCACGCAAGAACAAAACGGCCATCAACATCGAATACATGAAAGCCAGCATCCGGGCCAAGGTGGAGCACCCATTTCGCATCATCAAGCGACAGTTCGGCTTCGTGAAAGCCAGATACAAGGGGTTGCTGAAAAACGATAACCAACTGGCGATGTTATTCACGCTGGCCAACCTGTTTCGGGCGGACCAAATGATACGTCAGTGGGAGAGATCTCACTAAAAACTGGGGATAACGCCTTAAATGGCGAAGAAACGGTCTAAATAGGGGTCGTCTCAGAAAACGGAATCTATGGTCACTCCCGTTTTTGCAACACCGATTTTGACGACAAGTTGGCTTGCTTGAATCTATCCGGCGTCTGAATGGGATTTTATTCCCGCGCCTCGATGAGTTCCGCGCCTGATGAACCTCCAGAAAATATACGGCTTCAATGAGCCTTTCCGTTTTACAGGTTCCTCAACAGGCCGGTGGGCCGTTAGTATCATCAATATCAGTATTCGCAAAACCAGATGAATGATTGTTTAAACTGGTGTATTTCTGCCTTTATGCTTCGTAAGTTTGCTGTCGCGCCGTCAGTGCCCAGGCTATTCTGGCCAGCTTGTTTGCCAGAGCACAGGTGACGACAAAGTTGCTTTTCCGACACAACAACTCCCTGACCCAGTCGGCCAACTTGCCAGACTGGTGTTCCAGTTTTTGTATGAATACCCTGGCACACTGAACCAACAAAGTTCGGATCTTTTTGTTGCCCCGCTTGCTAATCCCTAACAATGTCGTCCGACCTCCCGTGCTGTACTGTCGGGGTACCAGCCCTGTTGCCGCCGCAAAGTCACGGCTGCTGGCGTACTGCTTCCCGTCGCCAATCTCAGTTGAAATAGTACTGGCAGTCAGCGTTCCAACGCAGGGAATACTCAGCAAGCGCTGTCCAACCTCATCTTCGTCCAACTTTCGTTTCAACTGAGATTCCAGATCTTTAATCTGCTCAACAAGATAGTGATAATGCTGTTGTAATTTCAGCAGTAACTGGCTGAGATAAAGAGGCAAACTACTGTCCTCAAGAAGGGTACTCAGTCGACTAATAACGGCAGCACCTCGCGGAACGCTGATACCAAATTCCAGCAGAAAAGCATGCATCTGATTAGTTGTTTTCACCTTATCCTGAACCAGGGATTCACGGACACGATGCAGAGCTCGCATTGCCTGCTGAGATTCGGTTCTGGGCTGCACGAAACGCATAGATGGACGTGATGCTGCTTCACAGATAGCTTCAGCATCAACGAAGTCATTTTTGTTGCTTTTAACGAATGGGCGGACAAATTGCGGTGATATCAGCTTTGGAAAATGCCCTAACTCTGCCAGCTTGCGTGCCATAAAGTGAGAACCGCCACAGGCTTCCATCGCGATGGTTGTTGCCGGGCATGTCGCCAGAAATTCGATTAGCTTTGGTCGGGTGAATTTTTTACGGTAAACGGCCTTCCCACGATGATCCTGACAATGAATATGGAAAGAGTTCTTACCCAGATCGATACCAATAAGCGCAACGTTTTCCATGATGGTTCTCCGAATGAAAGCCTGTCCTCAGCATAGTACTGGGAAGGAGGGAGTGACCATCTCATTAAATAAAGCACGCTAAGCCGGTTGCAGCGGCCGTAGCGGCCTGAACTTGCCCGCGCCGATCTTGGCGCTGCTGCGCCAGAGGTAATCGCCGGTCAGGTTGATGTGCTCCCAGCCGAGCGGCGACAGGTACTGCAACAGGCCGTCATCGACGGCTTGACCGTGGCCACGCAAGGCGTTCGCGGCCCGCTCCAGATAGACCGTGTTCCATAGCACGATGGCCGCCGTCACCAGGTTGAGGCCGCTGGCCCGGTAGCGCTGCTGCTCGAAGCTGCGGTCGCGGATTTCCCCCAGGCGGTTGAAGAACACGGCGCGGGCCAGCGCGTTGCGCGCCTCGCCTTTGTTCAGCCCGGCATGCACGCGGCGGCGCAGCTCGACGCTTTGCAGCCAGTCCAGGATGAACAGTGTGCGCTCGATGCGTCCCAGCTCACGCAGGGCGACGGCCAGGCCGTTCTGGCGCGGGTAGCTGCCAAGCTTCCTGAGCATCAGCGAGGCCGTCGCCGTGCCCTGCTTGATCGAGGTGGCCATCCGCAGGATTTCATCCCAATGGGCGCGGACGTGCTTGATGTTGAGCGTGCCGCCGATCATCGGTTTCAACGCCTCGTAGGTGGCATCGCCCTTCGGGATGTAGAGCTTGGTGTCGCCCAGGTCACGAATGCGCGGGGCGAAGCGGAAGCCCAGCAGGTGCATCAACGCGAAGACGTGGTCCGTGAACCCTGCCGTGTCGGTGTAGTGCTCCTCGATCCGCAGGTCGGATTCGTGATACAGCAGGCCGTCGAGCACGTAGGTCGAGTCGCGCACGCCGACGTTCACGACCTTGGTGTGGAACGGCGCGTACTGGTCGGAGATATGGGTGTAGAACGTCCGCCCTGGGCTGCTGCCGTATTTCGGATTGATGTGGCCGGTGCTCTCGGCCTTGCTGCCGGTGCGGAAGTTCTGGCCGTCCGACGATGACGTGGTGCCGTCGCCCCAATGCTCGGCGAAGGGATGTCGGAACTGCGCGTTGACCAGCTCGGCCAGTGCCGCCCCGTAGGTTTCGTCGCGGATGTGCCAGGCTTGCAGCCAGGCCAGCTTGGCGTAGGTCGTGCCGGGGCACGATTCCGCCATCTTGGTCAGGCCCAGGTTGATCGCGTCGGCGAGGATCGTGGTCAGCAACAGGTTTTTGTCCTTGGCCAGGTCGCCTGACTTCAGGTGGGCGAAGTGCCGGGTGAAGCCCGTCCATTCGTCTACCTCCAGCAGCAATTCGGTGATCTTGACGTGCGGTAGGATCATCGCCGTCTGGTCGATCAGGGCCTGTGCGGTATCGGGCACCGCCGCATCGAGCGGCGTGATCTTCAGGCCCGACTCCGTGATGATGGCGTCCGGCAGCTCGTTGGCCAGCGCCATGCGGTTGACGGTGGCGAGCTGCGTTTCCAGCAGCGTCAGCCGGTCATGCAGGTACTGGTCGCAATCGGTGGCCACGGCCAGCGGCAATTCGCTGGCCTGCTTGAGGCTGGCGAATTTCGCGGGCGGCACCAGGTAGTCCTCGAAGTCCTTGAACTGGCGCGAGCCTTGCACCCAGATGTCGCCGGAGCGCAGCGCGTTCTTCAGCTCCGACAGCGCGCACAGTTCGTAGTAGCGCCGGTCGATGCCGGTGTCGGTCATCACCAGCTTCTGCCAGCGCGGCTTGATGAACTCGGTCGGCGCGTCGGTGGGCACCTTGCGGGCGTTGTCGCTGTTCATGCTGCGCAGCACCTCGATGGCGTCGAGTACGTCCTTGGCGGCGGGCGCGGCCCGCAACTTGAGCACGTCGAGAAATTCCGGCGCGTAGCGGCGCAGCGTGGCGTAGCTCTCGCCGATGCGGTGCAGGAAATCGAAGTCCTCGGGTTGCGCGAGCCGCTGCGCTTCGGTGACGCTCTCGGCGAAAGCATCCCAGGACATGACGGCCTCGATGGCGGCGAACGGATCGCGGCCCGCTTGCTTGGCCTCGATCAGCGCCTGGCCGATGCGCCCGAACAGCCGCACCTTGGCATTGATCGCCTTGCCGGATGCCTGGAACTGCTGCTGATGCTTGTTCTTGGCGGCATTGAACAGCTTGCCCAGGATGCGGTCATGCAGGTCGATGATTTCGTCGGTGACGGTGGCCATGCCCTCGATGGCGAGCGCCACCAGGGTCGCGTAACGCCGCTGCGGCTCGAACTTCGCCAGGTCGGCGGGCGTCATCTGGCCGCCCTCGCGGGCGATCTTGAGCAGCCGGTTCTGGTGAACCAGCCGCTCGATGCCGGAGGGCAGGTCGAGCGCCTGCCACGCCTTGAGGCGTTCGATGTGTTCCAGCATGTGCCGCGAGTTCGGTTTGACCGGGGATTGCCGCAGCCAGGCCAGCCACGTCGTCTTGCCGTTGTCGCGGCGCTTGAGCAGATCGTCGAGGCGACGGCGATGCACGTCCGTCAGCGGCTCAGCCAAGGCGTCGTAGAGACGCCGGTTGGCGCGGGTAATCGCTTCGGCGCTCGCCCGCTCGACGGCGTTGAGGGCGGGCACAATGACCGACTGCCGCCGCAGGTGCTCGATCAAGGCTCTGGCCAGCACGATGCCCTTGTCGGTTTGCATGGCCAGCTCGGTCAGCAACTGGACAGCCTGCCGGTAGTGGCCAATCGTGAACGGCTGGAAGCCGAACACCGTTTGCAGCTCGACCAGGTGCTCGCGTCGGGTCTGCTCACGCTGCCCGTACTCGTCCCAGCTTTCGATGCCGACCTTGAGCTGGTTGGCGACCAGTCTCAGCAATGGCGGGAACGGTGGCTCATCAGCGCCAAGGATGACGCCGGGAAAGCGCAGGTAGCAGAGCTGCACCGCGAAGCCCAGCCGATTGGCCGGGCCGCGCCGCTGCCGGATGATGGAGAGGTCGCTTTCGCTGAACGTGTAGTGACGGATCAACTCATCCTTGGTGTCCGGCAACGCCAGCAGGCTTTCGCGCTCGGCGGCGGAGAGGATCGAACGGCGGGGCATGCGGTTTCCTTCTTCTTGAAAACGTAGGTTTGTGACAAGCCCGCCAAGGCAACCGGCGCGGCACGGGAATCAAGGCATTGCGATTCTCGAAAATAGTTCTTGAAATTCTATTCTTGATTGCATATCATCTCAACGAGTTTCGATAAGAAAGGATGCGCATGCGACCGTCTGTTGTGCTTGACATGAAGCGAAGCGCAGTGCGTGAAGCGGTAGGCCACTTTCGCGCCGCGAACCCGCGCGTCTTCGGCTCGGTGCTGCATGGCACCGACCGGGATGGCAGCGACCTCGACCTGTTGGTCGATGCGCTGCCCGGTGCCACGTTGTTGGACTTGGGCGATTTGGAAGAAGAACTGAAATCGCTGCTCGGCGTTGACGTCGATCTGCTGACTCCCGGCGACCTGCCGCCGAAGTTCCGGGCCAAGGTGCTCGCGGAGGCGCAACCGATATGAGCGAGAACCGCCTGCCCGATTACCTCGACCACATTCAGCAGGCCGCAACCGATGCGCGCAGCTTCGTGGAAGGGATGGCCAAGGACGACTTCTTGGCCGACAAGCGCACCCAGCAGGCCGTCATCATGAGCCTGATCGTCATCGGCGAGGCGGCCACAAAGGTGATGGATGGCTACGTCGAGTTCACCCAGGCGCATGCCGACGTGCCGTGGCGCAGCATGCGCAATATGCGTAATCGCATGGCTCACGGCTATTTCGACATCAACCTCGATGTGGTGTGGGAGACGGTACAGGAATGGCTGCCGGCGTTGCTCCAGCAATTGCCCGCCGTGCGTCAGGATGCCGACGATGAAGACCGTAACGACAAAGGCATGGAGCCATGACCAATCAAGCCGCCGATGTTCGGCCCCTCTGGCGTGTTCGATCCCGCGACCTATGAGCCGCGCTCGGGCAAGACCTTCTGGATGGCCGCAACGGACGTGAGTTCGCTGGTGGGCAAGGAGGCAGCAGCCGACACGCTCATCGGCAACTGCACGACCGCACGACCAGCCTCCCGTTCAAATTCGAGTTAGAACTCATATCCAGCCTGTCTGGGTGCACTGTGAAAGAGGGATCTCCGATGACTGTTGAATCGAGAATATTTTCTGTAGCCGAGTATGTTCAGCCGTCCGAAGGCGAGCCTATTCGTTCCGTTGTGCTTGAAACCCGAGACTCAATTATCGTGGTTTGGCATGTCCATCCCGGGCAGGAAATTGCGGCTCACATTCATCCTCACGGCCAAGACACGTGGACTGTTTTGTCGGGAATGGCTGATTACTTTCAGGGCAATGGGATTGTTCGTGCCCTCAGGGAAGGTGAGATAGCCGTGGCAAGACCGGGCCAAGTGCACGGGGCGCGAAATACAGGTACCGAGCCATTTGTGTTCGTCTCGGTTGTGGCATCAGCCAATGCCGGTTTCGTATTGGCTGAGCGATAGAGCCCAATCTCTGGAGTTGGTCCAATGAGCGGTCGGGGAGATAGGTAACAGACATGCAGCGGACACGGCTGCTAAACCAGGTCGCAAACCTCCTTGCGTCGCAGCGTGCCGCAAGCGACGCGATCAATCGAATGGGGTCGGCATGAGACTGAACACCATCCAGTTCCCGACCGCGTAGCCGCCTGTCCTGCCGATCAGGTCTTGACCATCGACGCCTGGGATCAGTCCTGAATGTTCTTGGAGACCACTACGTTATGAGCCGCAGCCGCCGCAAAACACCCATCGTCGGGCACACGACCTGCGGCAGCGAGCGCGAGGACAAGAAGCTCTGGCATCAGCGCTGGCGCACCCGTGAGCGCACGGCGCTGACCAGCGCGTCGCCCGAAGCCCTGAGCGCCCATCTGCCCCTGCTGGAAAACCAGGCCAGCAGCGTCTGGTCGATGGGCAAGGATGGCCGCTCCTACTGGCCCGTCAAGCGCCAGGCCGCCACGGCGGATCGCATCGCCAATCACAAGGGACGCAACCCGCAAGAACGCGCCTCCCTGAAAAAGCGCCTGCTGCGCAAGTGGATGAGCAAATGAAGCTCTCCTTCCATCAGCACATTGCGCTGTTCTGGATGATCGGTGCTCCGGGCGTCTTCGCGCCCGTGATCGAGAACGCCAAGCGGCCCGATGCCGGCGCCGTCATGGCGTGGGGTGTCGCGATCGTGGCGGTGATGATCCTCTTCACCCCTTTGCTGCTGCGCTGTCCACCATTCCGGCGCTGGTATGGCCGGACGGATGCGCTGTCGGAGCGGCAGCGCCAGGCGCTTGCCGAGCGCGGCCTGCGCCGCTACTACCAGACCGCTTTCGATGACGGCTACGTGCCCCGCGTGATGCCCTACGTGTGGCGCATCATCTGGACGGTCGGCGGGTTGATGGCTGTGACCGCCGTACTGCCTACCAACACCGGACGGCCAGCCTTCGATGCCTTGGTGGTCTTCTCGACCTGGTATCCGATAGGCGTGATGCTGCTGGTTTTCGCGTCGAGGCCCCTTGGCCGGTTGATTCGCCAAAGAGCACAGGAGCGGCGGAAATGAGCACGTCAACCATCGAGGCGCTGGCCAGCGCCTGGGCAAGGATTGCCGAGGAAGCGGAATTCCCCGCTGACTACGAGGGGACTGCCACACCACAAGCGCATCGGGCTAGCGAAGCTATTCAGGAGCAGATTCGGGAGCGCATCGTCGCCACCAACGACATGCGGCTGTTCAGCCTGCTGCACCTGCTGGGTCAGGCGTCGCTGCGCATGGAGCAAGCGCTGTGGCCGGAGGATTACGAGCGGATGACGCGCGAGGTTGAGGAAGCCCTGCGGCAAGCCACCGACGCCAACGCCAGATCGTACACCCACGAAGAAGTGATGCAGGCGATGCAGGAACGCATCGACCGGGCGCGAGACAAGCCATGTTGATTGGCTATGCGCGCGTCTCGACGCAGGATCAGAACCTGGAGCTGCAACGCGAAGCCTTGAGCAAGGCCGGATGTAAAAAGGTCTTCGAGGACAAGGTGAGTGGCACGCGGGCAGACCGGCCTGGCTTGGCCAAGACGCTCGAAATGCTGCGCGAAGGCGATACTTTGGTCGTCTGGAAGCTCGACCGGCTGGGCCGGTCGGTCAAGCAACTGGTCGATCTGGTCGGCGATCTGCACAAGCACGGTGTCCAGTTCAGGAGCCTCACCGACTCCATCGACACCGGCACACCATCCGGGCGGTTCTTCTTCCACGTCATGGCGAGCCTTGCCGAAATGGAGCGCGAGCTGACCGTCGAGCGCACCCGCGCCGGGCTGGAAGTCGCCAAGCAGCTCGGCCGCAAAGGCGGCCGCAAGCCGAAGATGACCGACAGCAAGATCGAGTCGGCCAAGAAGCTGCTGGCCAGCGGGGTGCCGCCCAAGGACGTGGCCAAGAACCTCGGCGTGTCCATTCCGACGCTGTACCGCTGGGTGCCAGCCTCCACGCACGCTTAGCGTGCTTTATTTAATGAGATGGTCACTCCCTCCTTCCCAGTACTATGCTGAGGACAGGCTTTCATTCGGAGAACCATCATGGAAAACGTTGCGCTTATTGGTATCGATCTGGGTAAGAACTCTTTCCATATTCATTGTCAGGATCATCGTGGGAAGGCCGTTTACCGTAAAAAATTCACCCGACCAAAGCTAATCGAATTTCTGGCGACATGCCCGGCAACAACCATCGCGATGGAAGCCTGTGGCGGTTCTCACTTTATGGCACGCAAGCTGGCAGAGTTAGGGCATTTTCCAAAGCTGATATCACCGCAATTTGTCCGCCCATTCGTTAAAAGCAACAAAAATGACTTCGTTGATGCTGAAGCTATCTGTGAAGCAGCATCACGTCCATCTATGCGTTTCGTGCAGCCCAGAACCGAATCTCAGCAGGCAATGCGAGCTCTGCATCGTGTCCGTGAATCCCTGGTTCAGGATAAGGTGAAAACAACTAATCAGATGCATGCTTTTCTGCTGGAATTTGGTATCAGCGTTCCGCGAGGTGCTGCCGTTATTAGTCGACTGAGTACCCTTCTTGAGGACAGTAGTTTGCCTCTTTATCTCAGCCAGTTACTGCTGAAATTACAACAGCATTATCACTATCTTGTTGAGCAGATTAAAGATCTGGAATCTCAGTTGAAACGAAAGTTGGACGAAGATGAGGTTGGACAGCGCTTGCTGAGTATTCCCTGCGTTGGAACGCTGACTGCCAGTACTATTTCAACTGAGATTGGCGACGGGAAGCAGTACGCCAGCAGCCGTGACTTTGCGGCGGCAACAGGGCTGGTACCCCGACAGTACAGCACGGGAGGTCGGACGACATTGTTAGGGATTAGCAAGCGGGGCAACAAAAAGATCCGAACTTTGTTGGTTCAGTGTGCCAGGGTATTCATACAAAAACTGGAACACCAGTCTGGCAAGTTGGCCGACTGGGTCAGGGAGTTGTTGTGTCGGAAAAGCAACTTTGTCGTCACCTGTGCTCTGGCAAACAAGCTGGCCAGAATAGCCTGGGCACTGACGGCGCGACAGCAAACTTACGAAGCATAAAGGCAGAAATACACCAGTTTAAACAATCATTCATCTGGTTTTGCGAATACTGATATTGATGATACTAACGGCCCACCGGCCTGTTGAGGAACCTGTAAAACGGAAAGGCTCATTGAAGCCGTATATTTTCTGGAGGTTCATCAGGCGCGGAACTCATCGAGGCGCGGGAATAAAATCCCATTCAGACGCCGGATAGATTCAAGCAAGCCAACTTGTCGTCAAAATCGGTGTTGCAAAAACGGGAGTGACCATAGATTCCGTTTTCTGAGACGACCCCTACTTTCGTAGCCGTGAAGCGCTACACCACCTGAATATACAGCATCTGCGACGGTCGCATAGCCTTCGC
>NZ_JBXFXH010000005.1:0-3178 GCF_056856775.1 Enterobacter sp. QK-SA4 | reverse complement strand
AGCGTCGATTGATGAGGTGTGAGAATGACCCCAGAAGAAAAACTGAACTTGGAAATAGAACGTGTTCTATCAGGCTCTGACAGGGCAAAATTAAGTGACTGGGATTTGAATTTTCTGTTTTCCTTAACGCAGATTTTCCGGAAGTCATTTAACAACCCTCGTTCGATTAAAAGATTGACCCCGAAACAAAAAGGGCTTGCTAGAACCATTTTGGAAAAGGTTAAAACGTGCCAGTAATCCTACGTATCAACGGCTATCGATTCTTCTTCTACTCGAACGAGGGAGACCCACTGGAACCTGCCCACGTGCACGTTTCAAAGGCAGGAAATGAGGCCAAGATCTGGCTAGAACCGGAAACGGTCTTGTCTCGAAATGATGGTTTCGGGGCGCGGGAGTTGCGAGAGGTGATCGCCATTGCAACAGAGCACAGAGCGTTTTTTGCGGAGAAGTGGCATGAATATTTCGCCTAAATTGGTGCGGTTCGATGAAAACAGCATGTGGGTTGAGCTACTGGACGGCCGGATCATCGGGGTGCCGCTGGTATGGTTCCCGCGACTGCTGAGGGCACAGCCTGAGCAGCTTGCTCAATACGAACTGAGCCAGCGGGGTATCCACTGGGACGAACTGGACGAAGATATTTCCATTGCTGGCCTACTGGCCGGACAAGGGGATATTACCCACCGTCCCCATCGGGCGGCCTAGTGGGATACCGCCAACTCACCCCCCAAGAGATCGAGGCACTACGGGAGGACATGCGCCAGTCCAGCGAATGGGCCAGAGCAGAGCTGAAGCGGCGCAGGGCGTGGCTTAACGCCCAAACCCCCGACTCGGCTTCGGGCCTTTCTCGGGGGCCATCTTCCGCCGGATCTCGGCCTCCAGCTTGCGAGCCAGATCCTGCTCCTGCTGCCTCCGCTGATTGTCCTGCTGTATCGCCACCGCCTGCTTAAGAACTTCAGCCACCTGCTCCTTGGATAGCCCCTTAAACGGCTCCTGAAGCGCTTGGAGGCGTTTCTGTGTGTCAGCCAATGCCATCCTAGCCTTAACCGCCTCCCCGCGCTGAGAATCGCTTTCAGAGGCTTTCTCGGCGACAACCTTGAACGCCTTCGCGAACTTGGCGTTGAGTCGCTCCGCTACCCCGAGCGGGGTCTCAACCATCGGCCTCAACCCGATCTTGCCCAGCAACCCCGGGCCTTGCTCGCTTTGCGGCTTGAGATCCTCCTCGCGGATCTCGGGCGGCACGGGGATCTGCTGCCCCAGCGCGTTGTAATGGGCCTTGATGCGCTTGTGGGTCGCCTTGCTGCCCTCGATGCCCCGCACCAGTCCAAGATGCTTGACGGCCTCCGCATAGCTGCTCTGGTCGTTGCTCATCTTGGTGCGGTTGCCGATGAACTCCTTGGCGCTCAACCGCCCATCTTTGGTGATCGGGACCACGAACGCCGACATGTGGGGGGTCTTCTCGTCCAGGTGAATCGACGATACCAGGATGTTTTCCCGCCCGTACTTCTCGGCCAACCAGTCCATCGAGCTCTGGTAGAAGTCCGCTTTCCGGCCTGAATCCGCATTGATCCACCACTCCGGTGAAGCGCTCAGGACGTACTCGATAGCGAGCACCGCATCCTTGCGCCGCTTCTCCGGCAGCTTCTCCCGCAACTTGCCCATCGCCTCGTCTGTGGAACGGGCGGCCATGTGCATGTTGTGCCGGAGTCTTTCGGGGTCTGCATTGGGTGTGTCGCGCTCCCGAAAGCAGTGCTTGAGGGAGGCTGCAACCGAGCCCATTCCCGATAGTTTCTTGCAGCGCATGATGGCAAAGGCGGCCATGTGTCTTCCCCTCTTGGTGGACTGTCGGAGAGGCTGGAGGGGGGCGACAGAATGGCGACCTCCGGTGGGCCTCTTGACAAGCAAGAGTACTCACTAGACTTTACTTCGTAAAGTCGCTCGCTCCGGCAGGGTGCCGGAGGAAAGATCAACCCCTTGATAGCTCCCCCCTGAAGGGGGGCAAAAGATAGGGTGATCGGGGGGCGCTGTGGCGTTTGCCTCCCCCAGAACCGGAGACCCTCAAAAGCCGGTTTTGCAGGGAAGGGGGGGATCTCGCCACGGGTCCATATGGGCGTGTTCCGCCGCCCACCGTCTGGTGGATCTATCCACTGCAGGGGGCGGCTTGTAGGGGCTGCGCCCCTGAAAACCGGACATCAAAAAGCTGTTTTGATACATCAAAACCTTGTTTTTGATGCGGGAGGGGGTAGTATCAATTTCTGGTTTTGATGAATCAATATGGGGTTTTTGATATGGAAGAGCAGAAAGCCAAGTGGGTGTTTGATCAGGGGGGCTTCTCGAAAGCCTTGGTTGTGCCCACCCCGATGGGTGCCGGCTACCATCTCCACCTCGTCCAGTTCGGGAGGCAAGCTGAAACCAGCGTGTTGGAACGCCAGAGGGGAGGCTGGCGAGTGTTCAAGACGATCGATGCTGCGGTATCTACTGCCAAAACCATAGGGTTCCGGCGCATCGAGGTCGATTTGACCTCCCTGTGAGACAAGTCCCTCCCCTAATACAAACCCTAAGGGAGATCCTGTTACTCCCTTGGCCCTGTGGGGGGCGTGGGCAAAGGCCCGTGGGTGTGGGCAATCCCTGTGGTCAGGGCAGTGGGCGGGCTGTCTTTTTGGCCCGTCCACCCCTGTCCATAGGGTTGTCCATGCCCCTTGAGGGCCGTTCGCCTGGAAGGCGATTGTCCACCCATCCACAGGGTTGATCATCCGAGGCTGATTTGACGCGCATAAGAGAATAGATGTCTGCAGACCAGTAACGGCGCGGCCTAGCGGGGAGTTTTGTCACTGTGAGAGTGACAAACTGTCACTGTGAGAGTGATTTTGTGTCACTGTGAGAGTGACAAATATGCACGAAAGTCGTTGCAAAATAGCTTTACTGAACAGTAGAGTTTGTCACTACTTTTAGTGAATAGGGATTGAGAAATGACCACAGCAAGGGTGCTTACTTCGACAAGGACAACTCACTTGGATCACTCCACTGGTGAAGTCTTAAGTACGGAGGATGTGATTGTTGCCCGAATACCTAAAGAGCCAGCCTATGTGAAGATGTACATCGAAGACCTATCTCGGATAGTTGGTCTTAGTGCTGGTGCTCAATCAGTGCTGTATGAACTGGCTGGAAAAATCGATTACGA
>NZ_JBXFXH010000004.1:0-1587 GCF_056856775.1 Enterobacter sp. QK-SA4 | reverse complement strand
ATAGTTTCTTGCAGCGCATGATGGCAAAGGCGGCCATGTGTCTTCCCCTCTTCGGTGGACTGTCGGAGAGGCTGGAGGGGGGCGACAGAATGGCGACCTCCGGTGGGCCTCTTGACAAGCAAGAGTACTCACTAGACTTTACTTCGTAAAGTCGCTCGCTCCGGCAGGGTGCCGGAGGAAGAATCAACCCCTTGATAGCTCCCCCCTGAAGGGGGGCAAAAGATAGGGTGATCGGGGGGCGCTGTGGCGTTTGCCTCCCCCAGAACCGGAGACCCTCAAAAGCCGGTTTTGCAGGGAAGGGGGGATCTCGCCACGGGTCCATATGGGCGTTTCCGCCGCCCACCGTCTGGTGGATCTATCCACTGCAGGGGGCGGCTTGTAGGGGCTGCGCCCCTGAAAACCGGACATCAAAAAGCTGTTTTGATACATCAAAACCTTGTTTTTGATGCGGGAGGGGGTAGTATCAATTTCTGGTTTTGATGAATCAATACGGGGTTTTTGATATGGAAGAGCAGAAAGCCAAGTGGGTGTTTGATCAGGGGGGCTTCTCGAAAGCCTGGGTAGTGCCCACCCCGATGGGTGCCGGCTACCATCTCCACCTCGTCCAGTTCGGGAGGCAAGCTGAAACCAGCGTGTTGGAACGCCAGAGGGGAGGCTGGCGAGTGTTCAAGACGATCGATGCTGCGGTAACTACTGCCAAAACCATAGGGTTCCGGCGCATCGAGGTCGATTTGACCTCCCTGTGAGACAAGTCCCTCCCCTAATACAAACCCTAAGGGAGATCCTGTTACTCCCTTGGCCCTGTGGGGGGCGTGGGCAAAGGCCCGTGGGTGTGGGCAATCCCTGTGGTCAGGGCAGTGGGCGGGCTGTCTTTTTGGCCCGTCCACCCCTGTCCATAGGGTTGTCCATGCCCCTTGAGGGCCGTTCGCCTGGAAGGCGATTGTCCACCCATCCACAGGGTTGATCATCCGAGGCTCATTTGACGCGCATAAGAGAATAGATGTCTGCAGACCAGTAACGGCGCGGCCTAGCGGGGAGTTTGTCACTGTGAGAGTGACAAACTGTCACTGTGAGAGTGATTTTGTGTCACTGTGAGAGTGACAAATGGCACGAAAGTCGTTGCAAAATAGCTTTACTGAACAGTAGAGTTTGTCACTACTTTTAGTGAATAGGGATTGAGAAATGACCACAGCAAGGGTGCTTACTTCGACAAGGACAACTCACTTGGATCACTCCACTGGTGAAGTCTTAAGTACGGAGGATGTGATTGTTGCCCGAATACCTAAAGAGCCAGCCTATGTGAAGATGTACATCGAAGACCTATCTCGGATAGTTGGTCTTAGTGCTGGTGCTCAATCAGTGCTGTATGAACTGGCTGGAAAAATCGATTACGAGGGAATCGTCCTCATCACCAAGGGCACTCGAAATAGAATTGCCGAACGAACTGGGTTGAAAGAGCCAACTGTCCGCAATCGAATTTCAGACTTAGTGGCATCAGGAATCATGCGAAAATCGGGGTACTGTGAGTACGAAATGAACCCGGAACCTCTTTGCCAAAGGGGATTGGCAGGACGTATACAAGCGCCG
>NZ_JBXFXH010000003.1:0-168176 GCF_056856775.1 Enterobacter sp. QK-SA4 | reverse complement strand
CATATTTATGCCTGCTTCACGCTCGACAAATACCCCCGCCCGGCAGAGAAAAGCCAGTATGAGGGCTCGATGTCTCTCCATTCTGCCCTGTCTGAGGAGATTATTACTTTTGAACAGGCGCGGGATATTGCGATCCGCTGTCATGAGCGCACGATTAGCCACCAACAGCGCTGGGTTAATCATTACCAGAACCGCCTGGCCTACGAACGCGCGATGCTCAATGAAAACGGTGGCGTTGTCACCCGAACACAGGAATTTGAACCAGGCGGGCAGGTACTGAGCCGGGGAGAATGGTTAACCATTCTCCGGGTTAACCGGAGTAAGGGGGAGGTGAGTTCAGTCGAAACGCCCGGTTATCGCTTTCTGGGCTACAGCGGCACGATGAAACTCACGCCCGACCGTATCACGGACTACAAAGCCCCGACAGCGGAGGAAGCCAGCGACGCGAAGAAAGCGGCGAAGCGCCCACCGATCGTCAATTATCCGGGGGAAGGGTTCCGGGAAATGACAAAAGCCGAGTGGGCGAAATTACCCGCTGATTATAAAGGCGTGCGGGGTGCTGCAGAAACCGAAACACACGGCGCCTACCGCTTCCGCCGGTGCATGACGCACGGTTGTACGCTCGTGAATGTGTATATCACAGACATGAAAACCGTTGAAATTCCGAAAAAATAACAGGAAGGCTCCCCGGCATCTTGCCGGGGAGGTCAGGGAGTACATTCATGCATCATGACCTTAAAAACCGTATTCAGACGATGCGGGACAAACTGGAAGGGCGCGCCCCTGTCGCTGAAATTCAGGGTAGCTCGCAACTTTTTGTCACCCCCTCCCCGGAATGTCGCCGGCTGGTTGAGCTGGCTGATGTCCGGGAAACCGATCGCATACTGGAACCCAGTGCCGGAACGGGCGCCATACTGCAGGCGATCAGGGATGCAGTCCCCCGGGCGAAGTGTGACGCCGTGGAGCTGCACGCCGGGTTAGCCCGTCACCTGCAGGCGCATTTCCCGGAGGTCCGGATCTGGTGCGGAGATTTTCTCGAATATCATCCGGAGCGCCGGTATACCCGAATTATCATGAATCCGCCGTTTAATCGCGGTGATGATATCCGGCATATCCGGCGGGCATTAACTCTGCTTGAGCCTGGCGGGATTCTGACGGGCATATGTCTGGACGGGCCGCGTCAGCAAAAGGCGCTGGAGTCCCTGGCGGACGTCTGGGAGCCGTTGCCACGGGGAACATTCACGTATACCCAGGTAGCGACCGCCATTCTCAGAATAACCGTCTGATGACACGTTAAGCCGGCGGGGCACCTGTCCCCGTCTGGCCGCGCCTCGAAAGACCGCGCGCCTGCGGCGCCGGGAAAACCGGGCCGCGCTGACGCGCCGCCCGCATTTCCTTTCCGCGTCTTCCCTGTTTGCTGCCTGCTGTCTGTCTGCTTCCTCTTCTTCTCCCTGCTGTGATGCCTCTTTTTAACCCTTAAAGGCTTTAAAAGCACACCCATACTGGACACCTTCGGCTCCCGGCCAGCTGCGCTGTCCGGTCGTCGAGCCACACTCCGCTAACCGCGAAAAGACGCGGTAAGCTCCGCCGAACCCGCAAGCGGTTTCGGGCCTGACGGCTAGTGTCTGATGTCTGAAGTCAAGGTCAACGGCAGCGCTTGCTGCGACCGTCCCGGTCGCGCCGCTTTCACCGTGCCGGCGAAGGACTGCCGGCACTCTGCGGGGCAACGCCGTTTCGCGCCCGCGCGTTCCGTCGTTGCGGCGGGTGCCTGCTCCTTTCCCCTGGTACCCGTATCACCGTTTGAGTCCATTCGCCGGGGCTGAGACAAGCACAACCCGTCTTGCTGTCCAGGGGACGGCAGAGCCTTTCGCAATAAATTTTTCCCGGCCATTCCGCTGCCGCTTCATTAGACCGAAAAAAATTTCCCGCTCACCCCCGGACATCTGCACCGGGCCGTGCTCGTTTACGCCCTTGCGGCGAACGGCTCTCAAACGGGTGAAGGTTATATCCAGGGGGCAGGTTCAGCAGGTCCCCGCAAAACGTCAAAACCGCGGCCCCGGCAACTCAACGGGTGATGGTTTTAAAAGGCAAAACAACGGATTAAGGAGATTCATCATGGCAGCACGTGGCGTTAACAAAGTCATTCTGGTTGGACATCTGGGACAGGACCCGGAAGTGCGTTACATGCCCAACGGGGGCGCAGTGGTCAATCTGACGCTGGCCACGTCTGAAACATGGCGTGACAAGCAGACGGGAGAGATGCGCGAAAACACCGAGTGGCACCGTGTTGTCATGTTCGGCAAGCTCGCGGAAGTGGCGGGTGAATACCTGCGTAAAGGCGCACAGGTCTTCATCGAGGGCCAGCTGCGCACCCGCAACTGGCAGGACGATGCCGGAGTCACGCGCTACGTCACCGAGGTGCTGGTCGGGCAGAACGGCACCCTGCAGATGCTCGGCGGCCGCCGTGAATCCGGAGTGCCTGAGAGCGCCGCGCAGCCGCAGAATCCTGCCACCCCGGCACAACCTGCTCAGGCCGCAGCTAAATCCCCGAAAGCGAAGGGCGGTAAGAAAGGCCGTCAGGATGCCGCCCCGTCTCAGCAACCGCCTCAGCCACTCCCGGATGATTTCCCACCAATGGATGATGAAGCGCCCTTTTAAACCACGATGAAGACGCCCCGTTCAGGCGGGGCAGAAAAGGAGAAACACATGGACCATAACGTTTTGTCCCCGCTTGTATCCCTGCCGGATGGCACGTTTACCCGCGAGCAGGCTCAGGTTGTCGCAGCGCAGTATCAGAATGTGGCGATTGAAGATGACCAGGGGACTCATTTTCGCCTTGTCGTCCGTCATCAGGATGACGGCAGCATGATCTGGCGCGTCTGGAATTTTGAACCGGGCGGCGAGGACATGATGAACCGCTACATCCGGGACTACGGAGTACGCAAAACGAAGTAAGCAGTAAGAAGAAGGCCGGACAGGTGGGCTGTCCGGCAGACATTCATCAATAGCTAAGAGGTATCAATTATGTCTGCAACAGAGTCTAAGGTAAAAACTGCACCGAAAACCAGCAAAAAAACGCTTAAGTCTGCCGAAGCTGAGGCGCTTAAAGTGGCTCTCGATGCCGCACAGGTCGAGTATGTCCCTGTGACGGCACTGGTGAAGTCTCCCCTAAACGTCAGGACCATTCCCTATCCGGCGGAGAAAGTCTGTTCAATGGCAGATTCCATTGAAGCCATTGGCCTGTTGCAGAATCTGGTCGTGCATAACCTCCCGGATGGTCGCTGTGGTGTGGCTGCCGGTGGTCGTCGCCTGAAAGCGCTGCAGCTCCTGCAGAGTGAAAACCGTATCGATGCCGGATATCAGGTGATGGTGAAAAAGGTACCTGATGAACTGGCTGTTGCGGCATCAATGGCAGAAAACGAACAGCAGATGGCAATGCATCCGTCTGAACAGATCGCCGGGTTCCGCACACTGGCAGAGCAGGGGAAAACCCCCGCGCAGATTGGCGATTTACTGGGGTTCGGTACGCGTCATGTTCAGCGCATGTTGAAACTGACCGAACTGGCTCCCGAAATTCTGGCGGCGCTGGCGAAGGATGAAATCACCACCGAACACTGCCAGGCACTGGCGCTCGAAAGCGATCAGAAACGCCAGGTGGAAGTGCTGGAATCCGCCCGCAAACGGTCCTGGAATAATGAAGTATCAGTTTCCTCGATCCGTAACCTCATTATCTCAGAAGAGGTTTCCACAAACGGCGACAAATTCCGCTTTGTGGGAGAGGCCGCATTCAGTCCGGATGAAATCCGGGTTGATCTCTTCAGCAGCGAAAACGGCGGCTATGTCAAAAGTGCATCGCTCGATACCGCCCTGCTGGAAAAACTGCAGAACATCGCGGAGCACCTCCGCGAAGCGGAAGGCTGGTCATGGTGTGATGGTCGTCTTGACCCTATTTCACACTACGGGAAGGACACTAAAATCTGGCGCCTGCATGCTGTCCCGCCTGTGGAATATACCGAAGCCGAATCAGAACGTCTTGCGGAACTGGAAGCTCTGGAAGCTAAGTATGAAGACGAGAACCCCGGCGTGAATGATGACGTCTTGGCCGGGGCTCTGGAAGCCGTCTGGGAAGAACAGCAGACCATCGCGCACCGGGCAAAACACCGGGCATGGACGGATGAAATGAAGCAATCTGCCGGAGTGGTGGTTTCCTGGACTGGCCAGGAGGTGAAAGTACAGCGCGGTGTGGTGCTGTGCGCCGATGAAAAAATGGAGGAGAAGGATGCATCTACCGATCAGGTCCCTGAAAAAGTCGAACCGCTGGACGCCGTCAGTGTCCCGTTGCTGACCCGCCTTTCTTCTGAACGCACACTGGCGGTTCAGGCGGCCCTGTTGCAGCAGCCGCAGAAAGCCGTCGCGCTGATGGTCTGGAAAATGTGTAACTCGGTTTTCCATACCACAACGTCCGTCAAAGAGCCGTTCTGCATTAGCGTGAGTGTGTCGCATTACGCGCTGACCCGTGAAGCACCTGACGGTGAAAACAGCGTTGCGTTTCAGGCCATCCAGTCAGAAAAAGAACGTCTTGAAGCCCTGCTGCCGGAAAACTGGCGAAAGGATATGACCACCTTCTTTACGCTCGATGGCGCAACCCTGATGGCACTGATGGCTTTCTGCACCGCCTGCTCCATAGATGGTGTACAGGGCAAGGATGAATTTGGTCGTAAACACCAGAGTTCGCTGGATGGGGTGGAAAACGCCATTCAGTTTGACCTTCGTGACTGGTGGAAACCGACGGCTGATAACCTTTTCTCGCACATGAAGCTGCCACACATTGTACAGGCACTCTCTCAGGCCGGACTGGCTGGCGCAGCACAGGACGCCGCGAAGATGAAGAAAAAGGATGCCGCTGAACATGCAGAGCACTTCCTCTCAAAAATCCGTTGGGTTCCGGAATGGATGACCAGTGCTGACAATCAGAAACAGCTTGCCGCAAAGTCTGAACTCAGTCTGGCAACAAGTCAGAACGATACCGACGCTGATGCCGGCGACGTCAGCGACCATAACAACCCGGCCTGCGCCGCCTGATAACGGAGACGCCGCCCTGCGGGGCGGCGATAAGGAGACTGAAAATGAAAACGTTACTGACTCTGGATGTCCTGAAAACCATGTCTTCTGATGAGCTGGAAGACTACCGCGCCGCCGGTGAAGACTTTCGCCGGGAGCTGAGTCACGCTGTCATGCGCGATCTGACCTCACCGTCCGGCTGGTCCGTGAATGCCGAATACCGGTGCGAATTTGGCGGCTTCTTTCCTGTCCAGATCCGTTTTACCCCCTCTCATGGTCACTTTGATGTGGCGGTATGCAGTCCGGGGGAGCTGAATCCTCGCTGGATAGTGGTCTTTGTTACCCGTGACGGTCAGCCGTTCTCTGTCGTTCGCGTGATGGATGCATTCAACCCTGAACTCATCACCCATACTCTGGATCTCATCGAGTGTCTTGACGCCGGTGGCTACTCGTTTGCCAGCATCATCAGCACGCTGTCACAGGAGGGCGCACAATGATCCCGTCATCCAGTGCTCTTGTATCCCTGAAACCAGCCCGTCAGGCAGCGCTGCAGGCCATCATGACGGTGGAAGAGGCTCGCCAGCGCGGCGCACGTCTGCCATCGATGCCACACGTCCGGACATTCCTGCGCCTGCTGACAGGCTGTAGCCGGATTAACAGTGACGTTGCCCGCCGTATTCCTGGCCTTCACCGTGATCCAAAAGACCGCCTTTCCAGCCTGAAACAGGTGGAAGAGGCGCTGGATATGCTTATCTCCAGCCACGGGGAATACTGTCCGCTGCCGCTGACAATGGATGTGCAGGCTGAACTTTTTCCGGAAGTCCTTCATACCCGAACAGTACGCAGGCTAAAACGTCAGGACTTTGCCTTCACCCGAAAAATGCGCCGTGAAGCCCGTCAGGTCGAGCAGTCCTGGTTACTGCGTCAGAACCTGCTGGGACAGGCTGTCACAGAACTGAATTTTCAGTCACCGGAAACCGTCTGCACCTGGTACACCCGGTGGAGCGACGAGTTTGACGCGGCAGAGCTTGCAGCACCGTTCTGGCGCTGGCAGTCGCGATTCACATCGCTGAAGGAACTGGACTGGCTTCGCATCAGCGGTGAGCCGCTGTATGCAGTGATGTACGAAATTCCGTTAATTGTCCGGGAAACACCTGAACATATTCGTGTTGCTGAACGCTGGCAGGTGCCAAATAAGCTGGCTGATCGGAGTGGTGTATGAAGTGGCGCTATTCTCTGCGCTGGAAACTGCCGCACAGGCCCTGCCCGGGTCCACGGGAACTGATTTCCGTTGTCGTGGAGGCAGGGCAGGCGGCACCTGAAGAGGTGATGTCACGCTGGGTGGCTGGCTCAGGTTACGCTGTATGCGTGGATTTTCTCGGCCAGAAACAGATCCAACGCTGGAGCGATGAACGGAAAGCTGCGGTGAGAAGGCGCAACATGCAGGCTCGTATTCATCGTGTTGCCCCTTTGTTTGCCGACGAGTTAATCGAGCGTGAACTGGCTGCGCGTCCGGAGTATTTCAATGGCAAGTCCGCCCGATGAATAAGTACAATGCTGTCTGACAACTCAGATGGCCAAATACAAGGAAAGCAGAACTATGAGGTACTGGTTGCTCGTTATCTTAATGAACGTGCTGTTCTGGTTGATCGTGAAGCATGTTGCTCCGGAATGGTATGGTTCCCCTGGTTATTATGCAGGCCAAATCATCTGCACACTAATAGCTGCGGTCATCACATGGCGTGATCCGCCTGACTGGTTAGATGGAATCCTGCTCGGCGTTATAGAATTCGGCGTTCTGATTGCCGGGATTATATTCTTTGTCTGGGGCATCGGGTACAAGCTGGCATTCTGGGGGCAACATGATCCTAATACCATATATGCAAGTGCAAACGATGTGATTTTGCCTAATCTTGCGCTGGGCACGGGCGTCTTGATTGCGGGATGGGTATACATTAGATATTTAAAGCGCTAAGCAGCATAAAGCGTGGATATACCTGGTAAGAAATAGCACCGTCCCGGTATAATCGACGTGGCGCTTGAGGCTTTTTGCCTCATGACGTGAAGGTGGTTTGTTACCGTGTTGTGTGGCAAAAAGCAGAAAGCCCCGTAGTTAATTTTCATTAACCCATGTACTGCACCCATTTTGTTGGACGATGAAATGGAATAGTCCCTGATATGTCAAAGCCAAAATACCCCTTCGAAAAGCGCCTTGAAGTCGTGAATCACTACTTCACAACTGATGATGGTTACAGGATCATCTCTGCACGTTTTGGTGTGCCTCGAACACAGGTCAGGACGTGGGTTGCCCTCTATGAAAAACATGGAGAAAAAGGTTTAATTCCCAAACCTAAAGGCGTTAGTGCTGATCCAGAGTTGCGCATTAAGGTCGTGAAAGCCGTGACCGAGCAGCAGATGTCCCTCAATCAGGCTGCTGCTCACTTTATGCTTGCTGGTAGTGGTTCTGTAGCCAAGTGGCTGAAAGTCTATGAGGAGCACGGAGAAGCTGGTTTACGCGCACTCAAGATCGGCACCAAAAGAAACATTACAATGTCAGTTGATCCAGAAAAAGCGGCGTTAGCATTGGAGCTGTCGAAAGACCGACGTATTGAGGATCTTGAAAGACAAGTTCGATTCCTTGAAATGCGGCTTACGTATCTAAAAAAGCTGAAAGCCTTAGCTCATCCCGCGAAAAAGTGAAAGTACTCAACGAGCTAAGGCAGTTTTACCCTCTTGATGAGCTTCTCAAGGCAGCGGAGATACCGCGCAGTACGTTTTATTACCATCTAAAGGCTCTCAGCAAGCCTGATAAGTATGCGGATGTTAAAAAGCGTATTGGTGAGATTTATCACGAGAATAAAGGTCGTTACGGATACCGTAGGGTAACGTTGTCTCTCCATCGAGACGGGGAACGGATTAACCATAAAGCCGTTCAGCGCCTGATGGGAACCCTCTCGCTTAAGGCAGCGATTAAGGTCAAGCGATACAGCTCCTACAGAGGAGAGGTAGGGCAAACCGCCCCCAATGTTCTCCAAAGGGATTTCAAGGCTACACGGCCAAACGAGAAGTGGGTTACCGACGTTACTGAATTTGCAGTCAATGGGCGAAAGCTGTATTTGTCTCCAGTAATAGATCTCTTCAACAACGAAGTTATTTCTTACAGCCTGTCGGAAAGACCTGTGATGAACATGGTCGAGAATATGCTCGATCAGGCATTCAAAAAGCTTAAGCCTCACGAGCATCCTATTCTGCACTCTGACCAGGGATGGCAGTATCGTATGAGAAGGTATCAAAACATCCTTAAAGAACAAGGCATTACACAGAGCATGTCCAGAAAAGGCAATTGTCTGGATAATGCAGTCGTGGAATGTTTCTTTGGAACCTTAAAGTCGGAGTGTTTTTATCTTGACGAGTTCAGTAATATAAGCGAACTGAAGGATGCTGTTACGGAATATATTGACTACTACAACAGCAGAAGAATTAGCCTGAAATTAAAAGGTCTGAGTCCAATTGAATATCGAACCCAGACCTATGTGCCTCGTGTTTAACTGTCCAACTTTTTGGGGTCAGTACACCACGAGGCCACCTGTATGCCTAGACAACATCAGGATAGCCTCTTAGATGCCGCAAGGCAAGGAGATGTATGGGTCCACCACATATTGCAATTTTTACTCTCACGTAAAATATAGTCCACTGGCGTCATCAGTTCGAGTGATTTATGTGGCCTTTTGCTGTTATACAGCACCAGATATTCAGCCATTCTTTGATTAAACAATGAATCGCCACGGATAATCTAGACACTTCCGAGCCGTTGATAATACTGGTTTTCATATTCTGTCGGTGACATCTGATTGCTTGAACCATGCCGACGCTTACTGTTATAAAACATTTCGATGTAATCAAAAATATCGCTGCGGGCTTCTTCCCGCGTTCCGTAGATCTTTTTCTTTATCCGTTCGCGTTTCAGCAACTGGAAAAAGCTTTCTGCAACCGCATTATCGTGACAGTTACCGCGACGGCTCATACTCCCCTCCAGGCCGTGTGATTTCAGAAACGACTGCCACTCATGGCTTGTGTACTGACTGCCCTGGTCCGAGTGAACCAGCACCTGTTTTTGGGGATTACGCCGCCATACAGCCATCAGCAGTGCGTTCAGGACAATGTCCTTTGTCATCCGGGATTGCATTGACCAGCCGATAATTTTGCGTGAGAACAGATCAACAACCACGGCAAGATACAGCCAGCCTTCGTGGGTCCTGAGTAGAGTAAGAGGCAGGGCGTAGTCGGACTATTTCCCTGCCTCTCCTCCCCGAACCGGACGTGCACCTTTCAGCGCATCCGGCTCTCCATTTAAATGCTGGCGAACGCCATTGCCACTTCTGTAAAGCGCGATGTATACGTGTTTCTGGTCTCCGTCCTCAGATAGGGATTACCTTCGGGTAGCCGCCAGCGGAACAGCTTCTTGCCTTGCCCCACCAACCGGTACAGTATTTCGCCGCTGAGCTTGCCGTGATTGGTTTTACCAAATAAAACCCACGTTTTGCTCTGACCCGGTTTCGGTGATTTACACCACCACCTCATCAGGGAAGCGATACCTGTACGGTATTTGCGGGCCAGCCAGTGAGCCAGCTTCCAGAACACGACACGGTCGATATAACTGAAGACTTTGGCCTTAAAATCAACGAACTGATAGAACATGGCCCAGCCTTTCAGTTTTCGGTTGAGTTGTTCAGCCATATCGACTTTGCTTTCACTGTAGTTGCCTGATAACAGTGCTGTCAGCGATGCGGCGAAGTTTCTGGCTTTCTCCTGCGGGATCGTTGAGACCACTCGCATCTCGCCATAACGACTGCGTTTGCGAATGATCCTGTGCCCCAGAAAGATAAAGCCGTCATTAACATGGGTGATTTTAGTCTTATCCATGTTCAGCCTGAGTTTCAGACTGCCTTCGAGCACACCCCGACACTCCTCCCTGATGGCTTCCGCCTGTGCTTTGGTGCCTTTGACGATGAGGACAAAATCATCGGCATAGCGGCAGTACGCCACCGCGGGTTTCCACTGCCAGTTTTCTCTGACCGCCGTACTTCGGCCCCGTTGGATACTGTTATTCCAGTACCACCGATCTTTTCTGGCTTTCCCGCTCAGGTAGCGCTCATGCAGGTATTGATCGAACTCATTCAGCATGATGTTCGATAATAGCGGCGATATAACACCGCCCTGTGGCACACCTTCACTGGCCGCCCGAAAGAGACCGACATCGATATGTCCCGCCTTGATGGTTTTCCACAGCAGAGTCATGAAACGTGCGTCACTGATCCTGCGGCGTACAGCCTTCATCAGCAGTCGATGATGTACGGTGTCGA
Source organism: Enterobacter sp. QK-SA4 (assembly GCF_056856775.1). NCBI lineage: Bacteria > Pseudomonadati > Pseudomonadota > Gammaproteobacteria > Enterobacterales > Enterobacteriaceae > Enterobacter > Enterobacter sp. QK-SA4. Next base: position 157,752 of record NZ_JBXFXH010000003.1, on the reverse strand, counting down.
AGTAACTGGACAGGTCGCCTTCAATCACCCAGCGTCCCCGGGTTTCACCGCAGTCTGTGAGCTGTAATTTCACCGTGCGGATCGCGTGGTGGACACTGCGCTCAGGCCGGAAGCCATATGAGAGCGTATGAAAATCACTCTCCCATATCGGCTCCATCGCCATCAGCATGGCCCGCTGAACAATACGATCCCGCAACGCGGGGATACCCAGTGGTCGCAGTTTGCCGTTGCTTTTAGGGATGTAAACCCGTCTGGCGGGCAAGGGCTGGTAGTGGCCTGAGAGTAATTCATCCCTGAGGATTTGCAGCTCAACAGCCAGTCTGGCCTGTAGCATTGTTTTGTTCACGCCATCAACGCCGGGGGTATGCGCCCCCTTTGATGAAAGCGTGATCCGCGCCGCTTCAGCCAGCCATTCTGGTTGTGTTATCAGACGCAGCAGCCGTTGAATCCGTAGGGACGGATCGGTGGCCGCCCATGTGGCAAGCTTGCGTTGCATTTCGCTGATTATCAAAGGTCTTCACCTCGTTAGGTCAGTTAATTCACGTCGCAAACACATTCAAACTGCTTCCCTTCGCCATGTAATGGGCTTTCCCCATCGCGGACTACTACGGAAGCTCCGCCAGCCAGCGCGTCATCGGAGCCATGCCCCCTTAACATCCGTCGCTGACCTTCCCCGGTTTACCTGCCTGGACTCAGGCATACTGAGGAGGCTGCCCGTCGCACTCTTTATCCTTGCTTGCCGCAAGTTGGCAGAAGTCAGCAACGCAAGCGTGATAGACGCTGCTGCCCCGGTGTTTCGCATACATGTCAAAACACCTTCGACCGGCAGTGCTTACGTATCACTGCCAGTTCCTCCTGCACGGCCTGTCAGATCACGTAGGCCGTGGTGACGTTTTCAACCCACAGAGGCGGATTAACGGGTTCATGTTCTTCAGCCTTTCAGTACTTAACCTTGAGGATCATCTCGGCTTAGTGATCTCGCCTCAATCCCCGTTGTCAGCGGGTTACATCACCCTGCGGGCATGCCGCAGGTCACTGCCGCTCAGGTTCTCCACCGTCACACCCGGTGGGATTGTTGGGTTTCTCATCGTGAGTTACCGGTTCAATATTCCAGACAGACTCGCGGTTCATTTAAGCATCCATGCCCGCCCTGAACTCCGGGCACACTGTAGGTTATATCCGTTACCCAACGCTTATCCGGAGCATCCGGATTGAACTGTCGCTGGAGCCTGTTGGGCGATACGATACTGGCCTCGCCTTTGCGTGCCCGCGGGCTCCGGTACCCGACCTGAGCCTTTATCCCGGCACGATTCATCAGTCGCCAGACTCTGTTCACTCCGCACTGTTGCCCGCTATCCCGCAAGTCCAGATGGATCTTGCGATAACCATAAACGCAACCGGACTCCAGCCAGAACTGTTTGATCTGTCCCGTCAGTCTCAGATCTACCTGGTGGCGCTGAGAATACGGTTGCTTAAACCAGGCGTAAAAACCACTGGGATGAACATCCAGCACCCGACAGAGCAGGCGAACAGGCCAGCAACAGATGTTGTCACGGATGAAGGCGTACCTCAGTCGGACAGCTTTGCGAAGTACGCCGCTGTAGATTCAATTGGTCAACGCAACAGTTATGTGAAAACATGGGGTTGCGGAGGTTTTTTGAATGAGACGAACATTTACAGCAGAGGAAAAAGCCTCTGTTTTTGAACTATGGAAGAACGGAACAGGCTTCAGTGAAATAGCGAATATCCTGGGTTCAAAACCCGGAACGATCTTCACTATGTTAAGGGATACTGGCGGCATAAAACCCCATGAGCGTAAGCGGGCTGTAGCTCACCTGACACTGTCTGAGCGCGAGGAGATACGAGCTGGTTTGTCAGCCAAAATGAGCATTCGTGCGATAGCTACTGCGCTGAATCGCAGTCCTTCGACGATCTCACGTGAAGTTCAGCGTAATCGGGGCAGACGCTATTACAAAGCTGTTGATGCTAATAACCGAGCCAACAGAATGGCGAAAAGGCCAAAACCGTGCTTACTGGATCAAAATTTACCATTGCGAAAGCTTGTTCTGGAAAAGCTGGAGATGAAATGGTCTCCAGAGCAAATATCAGGATGGTTAAGGCGAACAAAACCACGTCAAAAAACGCTGCGAATATCACCTGAGACAATTTATAAAACGCTGTACTTTCGTAGCCGTGAAGCGCTACACCACCTGAATATACAGCATCTGCGACGGTCGCATAGCCTTCGCCATGGCAGGCGTCATACCCGCAAAGGCGAAAGAGGTACGATTAACATAGTGAACGGAACACCAATTCACGAACGTTCCCGAAATATCGATAACAGACGCTCTCTGGGGCATTGGGAGGGCGATTTAGTCTCAGGTACAAAAAACTCCCATATAGCCACACTTGTAGACCGAAAATCACGTTATACGATCATCCTTAGACTCAGGGGCAAAGATTCTGTCTCAGTAAATCAGGCTCTTACCGACAAATTCCTGAGTTTACCGTCAGAACTCAGAAAATCACTGACATGGGACAGAGGAATGGAACTGGCCAGACATCTAGAATTTACTGTCAGCACCGGCGTTAAAGTTTACTTCTGCGATCCTCAGAGTCCTTGGCAGCGGGGAACAAATGAGAACACAAATGGGCTAATTCGGCAGTACTTTCCTAAAAAGACATGTCTTGCCCAATATACTCAACATGAACTAGATCTGGTTGCTGCTCAGCTAAACAACAGACCGAGAAAGACACTGAAGTTCAAAACACCGAAAGAGATAATTGAAAGGGGTGTTGCATTGACAGATTGAATCTACAGCGGCTTTTTTTAATATATCCCGTTCGTCAGTAACCCGCTTCAGCTCTTTCTGGAGACGGCGGATCTCGGCCTGAGCATCTGACTGTTCTTTATTAGTAGAAGAATCCGGACCGTATTTCTTTATCCAGGCGTAAAGGCTGTGGGTGGTGATATCGAGACGTGTTGCAACGCTGGAAACAGAATAACCACGATCAACAACCTGTTTGACTGCTTCAATTTTAAACTCTTCGGGATAACGCTTACCGCTCATGGGCACCTCTCTTTAAGCCATCTTAAATGACTCCGAGGTGTCTGTTAAACCCGTGGCGATTCACACAAAATTTTTACGATGTCCCTGTCCGGGAACTAGTGCGGTGGTGGTAGGCCATTTACGTTAAGTTCACATAAATGGGTTTAACCATCTCTAATACCAGCCTAGCTGTGCACAATGTAATCGCAACTTGCAAAATGCTATGCAAATTCATAGATAATGGTATGCTTCTGACCAATATCGACATTCACAACAAGAGGCACAGCCATGATCCGCTGCCATCTCGCCCGAATGATGGGTGAACACAAAATGCGTATTGCTGACGTTGCCAGAGAAACAGGACTCAGCCGTGCTACGGTAACTTTGCTCTATAAAGAGACTGCTCAAAAAGTGGATTTGGACACGATAGAAAAACTCTGTCTATTGTTCGGCTGTGGCATTGGCGATCTGCTAGAGCTTCAGACTCAGGGAATTAAGACCAAAGGAGAGGAATTAAGGGATGCAGATCACTGAGTACCACGCAAAATACTACGCTCACGAGCTCACGTGCCTTCACTCGGCGGACAGTGTAGATCGACTCTCACAATCCCTGTTCGACGCAACAGTAGATTTGAATCCTCATCAGATTGAAGCGGCACTTTTTGCATTGCGAAACCCCTTACAGCAAGGTGTGTTGCTGGCAGATGAAGTCGGTCTTGGTAAAACCATTGAGGCCGCTCTCGTCTTTTGTCAGCACTGGGCGGAACGCCGACGTCGCTTGGTGATCGTTTGCCCGGCCGCATTGCGTAAACAGTGGGCACAGGAGCTGGCTGAAAAATTTGCACTACCCAGTACTGTGCTGGACGCAGCTGCGATAAAGTCAAGTGGGCTTTCGCCAAGAACGTATCTTGCGAATACTGCAGGCAAAAAGTTAATAATTATGTCTTACCATTTTGCCGCCAAATTAGCCGACGACTTAGTGACGGTTCCTTGGGATCTCGTCGCGATTGACGAAGCCCACAAACTAAGGAACGCCCATCGAGCGAGCAATCGCATGGGGCAAGCGCTAAAGTTGGCATTTAATGGTCGACGCAAAGTGTTGCTAACTGCGACGCCACTGCAAAATTCATTGATGGAATTGTATGGTCTTTCGACGCTGCTCGACGAACATTTGTTTGGCGATGAAAAGGCATTTCGGAAACAGTTTATTCATAGTGAAAGCGACACAGATGAACTGAAGCAGCGATTAGCAGGTTTTGTCAAGCGCACTTTACGTAGCCAAGTGCTAGAGTACGTGCCTTACACCAAACGTCAAGCCGTCACTCAGCCATTTAAACCTACAGACGCAGAGCAAGACCTTTATGAACGCATCTCTGCCTTTTTGCAGCGTGAAATATCATTTGCGCTACCTAAGCGCCAGAGGCACCTAACCGGCTTGATATTGCGAAAGCTGCTGGCTTCTAGCCCTTATGCTATCACTGGGACATTGCAAACCATACTCGAACGCCTACATAAAAAATTGAATGGAGATGACCTTTCAGACAACGATCTTAGTGATGAAAAGTTGGTGGCCCGACTTATTGAGCAAGAAGAGATTGAAGACGAATATCTGGATGTTGAGGATGAACTGTTAGAATATGAATCAAATGGTCAAGATACTCAAACCGATGCTGTGAACCACAATGGACGAGATGAAGCTGAAGAATTGCAGGCAGAAATCGCAGAAATCGAATCATTCATTCAGCAAGCCCAATCCTTAACGACTGATACCAAAGCGGAAGCGCTGCTCACTGCGCTAGATTTAGGCTTTGCCAAAATGGCAGAACACAATGGTCCGCGAAAAGCCATTATATTTACCGAATCCAAGCGTACTCAGCAGTTTTTGTCAGACTATCTCTCAAGTCATGGCTATCAAGGCAAAATCGTCACCTTCAGCGGCACAAATACCGGCGCTGAAACCAACGAAATTTACCAACTCTGGTTGCAGCAATATCAGGGTAGTGACCGTATTACGGGCTCCGCGCAAGTCGACAAGCGCACTGCTCTAATTGACGAGTTCCGCGAGCGCGCTGAAATTATGATTGCCACTGAAGCGGCCGCCGAAGGTGTAAACCTGCAATTTTGTGCATTGCTGATCAACTACGACTTACCTTGGAACCCCCAACGCGTCGAGCAACGAATTGGTCGCTGCCATCGCTATGGGCAAAAGCATGATGTCGTTGTCATTAACTTCCTAAATACTCGCAACCAAGCCGATCAGCGAGTGCTTGAACTGCTCACTGAAAAGTTTCAATTATTTTCTGGTGTTTTTGGTGCATCAGATGAAGTGTTAGGGCGAATCGAATCCGGTATTGATTTTGAAAAACGTATCGCCCGCATCTACGACACCTGCCGTAAACCGGAGGAGATTGAGTCGGCGTTTGAAGAACTTCAAAAAGAGCTAGAAACAGACATTAACGACAAGCTCAAACAAACTCAAAGCCAGCTGATGGAGCACTTCGATGAGGACGTTCACTACAAACTTAAACTTCAGTTGGATGCCACCCAGGCACGTCTCGACAAAGTTAGCCTTTGGTTTTGGGGCGTCACCCGTTTTGCCCTTGGTGGTAAAAAAGACGATAGAGAAATTGCCAACAAATTGGGAGCGAAAGCCCAGTTTGATGAACACAATTACAGTTTCGCACTAATACAATCGCCCATTTTCAATGCACCTACCGGCCGTTATCAACTGGTTCGAGCGAAGCAAAACCAGCAGCGGCAACAGGATTTTATGGCGCATGCTTACCGCCTGAACCACCCGTTAGGGGAATGGTCGCTGGATACCGCCAAAGCCAACACCACTCCAGTGGCGGAGTTGGTCTTTGACTATGCAGGCCATGAAACCAAATTAAGTGTCATTGCCGATCTAGTTGGAAAATCTGGCTGGCTACGCCTCGACAAACTCACTGTGAGTGCTTTGGACACGGTAGAAAGTTTGTTGTTTACAGCAATCACCGATGATGGCAAATCGTTGGATCAAGAAGCCTGTGAGAAACTATTTTCTGTTCAAGCCAAAAAATCGAGTAACACAACACTCGCCGAACCACCGCCGTTATTAGCCAACAATCAACAACGGCGCATTGAAGCAAGCCTGGCGCAATTTATAGAGGAAAACCAGCGCCTGTTTAATGCTGAACGGGAAAAGCTGGAGCGATGGGCTGATGACAAACTGCTGGCCAGTGAAGAGGCGTTAAGAGACACCAAAGCCAAAATCGCCCAAGTGAAGCGCGACGCCCGCAAGGCACCAACTCTGGAAGAACAGTCCGATCTGCAAAATCAGTTGCGCAACCTAGAGCGCCAACAACGGCGTCAACGTCAGCAAGTTTTTGATGTGGAAGATGAAATCATGGCCAAGCGCGATGAGCTCATTGAAGCGCTACAAGAACGGCTCACGCAAACCACTGAAACAGAACACTTATTTACCATTCGCTGGCAAGTTGCTTAAACCCATGCCGACGAATAACGACAGAATTTTAAGTATTTCAATATAGGAACAAATATGAGCAAGTTTAACGAGCTAGTCACCAAACTCAGGGAAGTATTCCAGATCGATCGCCCCGAACTGGATTTTGGTGTTTATCGCATCCTTAATGCGCGCGCCGATGAGATCAATGAATATCTGGAAAAACGCCTCAAGGGAAAAGTTGAACAGGCGCTTGCATCTGGCAATGCGGCTAACATCAATCAATTAAAAGAAGAACTGAAAAAAGCTGAGCAAGGGGCGCAAGCGCTAGGTGTACCTGCCGATTCAGTGCCAAAAGTGCAAGAGATCAAGGCCAAAATTACACAAGCCAGTGGCGGCAATGCCGAACATGAAAACGCCGTGTTCAGCCACTTGCTGACCTTCTTCTCCAGGTATTACGACAACGGTGATTTTATCAGCCAGCGTCGCTACAAAGGTGACACCTACGCCATTCCCTATGCCGGCGAAGAAGTCATGCTGCACTGGGCCAATAAAGATCAGTACTACATCAAAAGTGGCGAAAATTTCTCTAATTACTCTGACCTGCCCCCACGATTAGATACAACACTCAGTTAGTAACGTCGGAATCTTCATTCTCAGAATGACCCTTTCTCCAGCCCGCTGCAAATTCAGACGGTGTCTGATAATTCAGCGTGGAGTGCGGGCGGCATTCGTTATAATCCTGCCGCCAGTCATTAATAATTTTCCTGGCATGAACGATATCGCTGAACCAGTGCTCATTCAAACATTCATCGCGAAATCGTCCGTTAAAGCTCTCAATAAATCCGTTCTGCGTTGGCTTGCCCGGCTGGATTAAGCGCAACTCAACACCATGCTCAAAGGCCCATTGATCCAGTGCACGGCAAGTGAACTCCGGCCCCTGGTCAGTTCTTATCGTCGCCGGATAGCCTCGAAACAGTGCAATGCTGTCCAGAATACGCGTGACCTGAACGCCTGAAATCCCAAAGGCAACAGTGACCGTCAGGCATTCCTTTGTGAAATCATCGACGCAGGTAAGACACTTGATCCTGCGACCGGTGGAAAGTGCGTCCATGACGAAATCCATCGACCAGGTCAGATTGGGCGCCGCCGGACGGAGCAGCGGCAGACGTTCTGTTGCCAGCCCTTTACGACGTCTTCTGCGTTTTACGCCCAGGCCACTGAGGTGATAAAGCCGGTACACGCGCTTATGATTAACATGAAGCCCTTCACGGCGCAGCAACTGCCAAATACGACGGTAGCCAAAACGCCTGCGCTCCAGTGCCAGCTCAGTGATGCGCCCTGATAAATGCGCATCAGCAGCCGGACGGTGAGCCTCATAGCGGCAAGTCGACAGGGATAAACCTGTAAGCCTGCAGGCACGACGTTGCGACAGACCGGTCGCATCACACATCAACATCACGGCTTCCCGCTTCTGGTCTGTCGTCAGTACTTTCGCCCAAGAGCCACCTGAAGCGCCTCTTTATCCAGCATGGCTTCGGCAAGCAGCTTCTTGAGTCTGGCGTTCTCTTCCTCAAGCGACTTCAGGCGCTTAACTTCAGGCACCTCCATACCGCCATACTTCTTACGCCAGGTGTAAAACGTGGCATCGGAAATGGCATGCTTGCGGCAGAGTTCACGGGCGGGTACCCCAGCTTCGGCTTCGCGGAGAATACTGATGATCTGTTCGTCGGAAAAACGCTTCTTCATGGGGATGTCCTCATGTGGCTTATGAAGACATTACTAACATCGGGGTGTACTAATCAACGGGGGGCAGGTCAACTCGTTCAAATTAGAAGATGGCCGTGTGGTGCATTTCCGCCTAGTGGCCGCCGACACCGCTAAAGACAACCGAAAAGATAATGACAAAGAGCGTCGCTTTGTATTGGCTGAGCAGAAGATCATTACCCGCATTGATGACGAAGGCGATGAGTACGATGATGAGATTTTGCCGATTGAAGAAATCACAAACAAAGACACCAATGGCAACGAAACCAAAGAGCTGATTATCCGTTTTGAATACAAGGCCATGCCAAAAGGCAGCAAGCAAGATAGTTTGGTCTCATCGGCGGTTAAAGCGGTGTTAGCCGCTAGCTCTGTCGCCAGCCGTTGGCTGAACTTAAGCAAGCGTGAGCCGACGGAAAAGAACCCCAAGCGCACACTGCTTGAAAAGCACTTAACCAACTACACAACTAAAAATACCGCCGACTATTTTATCCATAAAAACCTCGGTAAGTTCCTGCGTGGCGAACTGGATTTTTATATTAAAAACGAAGTCATGCACTTAGATGATGTGCAGAATGCCGAAACCTTTAGCGATATTGAAAAGAACCTGCGCATGATCCAGTGCTTACGCAGTATTGCGTTGGACTTGATTAAATTTCTGGCGCAGCTGGAGGATTTTCAGAAGAAGCTGTGGACGAAGAAGAAGTTTATAGCACAAAAGGATTACTTGATCTCAGTGGATTACTTAGAAAGCGATCAGCTTGAAACTGTATGCCAGAATGAAAGGCAAATAGCGCAGTGGAAAAGACTTGGGGTAATTTCCGGAGGTAATATTAAGGCAGATGTTCTTGCAAAATCCAAAGGTCTAACGATAGATACTTCTCTGTTTGACGATGATTTCAAGAATTTACTACTAAACCAAATTGACAACTTAAGCCAAAAGATAAACGGCACATTAATTAGTGGTGATAATTTTCAAGCGCTGAGGTTTCTCGAAGGAAAGTACAAGAATAGTATCGATGCAATTTATATTGATCCGCCCTACAACACGGACGCATCTGCGATTCTTTACAAAAATGACTTTAAAGATTCCAGTTGGCTCAGCTTTATGGAAAGTCGGCTGGAAGTTGCAAATAGACTGATGAAGCCTAACACACTGATATCCGTCGCCATTGATGATGAGGAAGTCTCGCCTTTGCGCTTGTTAATGAGCAGCCTGTTTCCAAAGGAGGCAGGTGTTGGAGTGGTAAAAGTCAATCCGCAAAGTAGAAAAACAAAGGGGAAATTTTCGCCAGTTCATGAATATGCGCTTTTTTATGGAAACTCAAGCGATTCTCAACCGGCCTCAATCGGATATGACGATGCAAAACTCGATCGTTATCCTTTAGAAGATGATCTAGGCCGATATGCTTGGATGAACTTTATTCGTGCGGGAAGCAATGATAAACGTTCTGATAGGCCGAAACTTTACTACCCTATTGTGGTAACCGAGAAAGATCAGATACGCGTACCTAAAATGTCGTGGAATGATTTAAGCCAATGCTATGACGTTCTAGAGGATATTGCCGCCGGAGAAGTTTTAGTATATCCCGACAAGTTTGAAGATGGCGTTAAAATTGAAAAAAACTGGCAAAGAGGGAATGTGAGGGTTGCGACGGAATATGACGAGTATCGTGTCCGAAGGAACATTGATGGAGAAATTAGCATTGATTTCAAGACAAGAATGGATGCTAACGCTCTTCCTACAACTTGGTGGGATAAGAAAGAATACGCTTCAGCAAATTTTGGTGCTGCTCATCTTAAAGATTTATTTGGTGAAAAAAACTTTGATTTCCCAAAAGCAAAAGGCCTAGTCAAGAATGCAATTCTTGCATGTACCGGAAAGGATCAGAATGAAAAGGTAGTTCTTGATTTTTTCGCTGGTTCAGGAACGACAGCACAAGCAGTTTCTGAGATAAGACGAGAAATAAACCCTGAGGCAAAATTCATTATTGTTGATCAGGGAGAGTATTTCGATACACTGATAAAACCGAGGGTACAAAAAGTCAATTTTTGCTCCTCTTGGAAAAATGGGAAACCGGTTAATGCCAGCGAAGGTCTCTCCAGTATTTTTGAAGTTATTAAACTCGAAAGCTACGAAGACGCCCTGAACAATTTGGAACTGAAAAAACCAAAAGTCGACCTATTCGATAATAATCCCGAACTCAAAGACGACTACCTACTTAACTATATGCTGGATGTCGAAAGTCGTGGCTCACTGCTCTCAACTGACGACTTTAAAAAGCCCTTCGACTACACCATGAAAATTGCCGTGGATTCCGCTGGCGCCTTTGAAGAACAAAAAGTCGATCTAGTGGAAACCTTTAACTACCTGATCGGCTTAACGGTAAAGCATATCGATGCGCAGCCTGATCGCGGGTTTGTGACAGTGACTGGTACCTTGCCCAGTGGTGAAACCTGTTTGGTGCTGTGGCGTGACTGTGAAAAAATCGATTACGAAGGCCTGAGCAAACTGTGCGACAAGCTGGAGATTAACCCGGCCGATAACGAGTTTGATGTTGTCTACATCAATGGCGACCACAATATCCCAACCGTGCTGACTCGAACAGCTGAAGAAGGCGGTGAAACTCGCGTCTTAAAGCTACGCCAAATAGAGCCGGAGTTTTTGGAACGTATGTTTGCTGAGGAGGATATCTAATGGCCTCTCCAAAAACAGCAGGAAAGACAAAGCAAAAGAAACGGAGCTTTCATCAAGAGTTGGTGCTCAATCGTTGGGTGATGCGGTTTTTTAAAGGCAATGAGCTGGCCGCACTCAAGCTGCGCTTGGGTGATGATCAGCACGAAGGCATCGATGAAGACGGACAAACCCTGTTCTTCCATGAGCTGACACGCAACCTGTTTGAAGTAGATTGGATTTCCGAGGCCGATTTACGCCGTTATGACTTGCATATCGTTGAGCACTGGCAAGCCATCACCAAACATCGTAACCAGCTGGAAGGGCATGTGCTGAACATGAAGTACTTCCAGTATTTATCGTTATTGTTTACTGAAATTTATCTGGATTGGTACTTCACCAAGCCTCAAGCTTTACTAGATGGCCTGAACGAAGAGCTGGCAACGTATAGCAAAGAGCAAGGTGCAGAAATATTTCAGCCCTATATCGCTAGCGATTTGAATAAGATTGCGTTTTGGAATGCTACAGGCAGCGGTAAAACCCTGCTATTGCATGTGAATATCAAACAGTATTTGCATTATTTCCAGGCCGGCAATAGCAACCTGTACCCAGACAAAATTATTCTGCTAACACCTAATGAAGGTTTATCCAAGCAGCATCTGGAGGAGTTAGAACTTTCAGGTTTCAGTTTCAGTCGCTTCTTCGATAAGAACCGAACCAACACGTTTAAAGGCACCATCGAGATAATCGACATCAACAAGCTTGGTGACAGCATGGGCGATAAAACGGTTGCCGTTGAAGCCTTTGAAGGCAATAACCTGGTACTGGTGGATGAAGGCCACCGCGGCACCGGTACAGCCGCAGGTGCCTGGATGCAACGCCGTGATGCCTTGGTGCGCGGTGGTTTCGCCTTTGAATACTCGGCGACTTTTGGTCAGGCGGTGGCCAAAGGTAATACCGTCGCCAAAGCCGAAGAAGAGCTCTTGAAAAAGAAAGCCAAAACGCTGTTTGAGACAACGGCATTAAAGAAGTTGGATGACGCACAACTAGCGCAGTTAGTCTTAACACAAGTGGAGCAGCGCCAAGCGCGCGTGACAGCGACCCGCGAGACCTACGCGAAGTGCATTCTGTTTGACTATTCCTACAAATATTTTTACGACGATGGCTATGGCAAAGAATCGCTCATATTAAATATGAATGGCGAGGCTTACGAACAAGCCGATAATGCGCAAAAGTATTTCACCGCCTGTTTATTGAGTTTTTACCAGCAAACCTGGCTTTGGCAGAATCATCATGGCAAGCTGAATGACTTTAATATTGAAAAACCTCTCTGGGTGTTTGTGGGTAATACGGTGTCTGGTGAAGATTCCGACATTCTCGAAGTCGTGCAGTTTTTAAGTTTCTTCCTGAATGATGAGCAAACCATAAAAACTTGGCTTAAAGAGTTGGTCGATGACAAGGCGCAACTGCTGGACGTTAAAGGCAACAATATCTTCCAAGGGCGTTTTAATCCTTTAATGGGCTTTAGCGATAACATCGATGGCCTATACACCGACATTTTACACAAGCTGTTCAATGCCAATGCCAGGCAGCGTTTAAAGCTGGTGAACATCAAGAACAGTAAAGGCGAGCTGGCACTGCGTGTTGGCGACGCCGAGCCGTTTGGGCTGATTTCGATTGGTGATGACAGTGGCTTTTATAAAACTGCAGAGGAGCTGGAAAGCTTCGACAGTGAAGCTGACGATTTTGGCGGTGCACTATTTGGCACACTGAACAACAAAGACAGCAAATTGAATGTGCTGATTGGCTCTCGCAAATTTACTGAAGGCTGGAGCAGCTGGCGTGTATCCACCATGGGCCTGCTTAACATGGGGCAAGGGGAAGGCTCACAGATCATTCAGCTGTTTGGCCGTGGCGTGCGCCTTAAGGGAAAAGACTTCTCGTTAAAGCGTACCGAGCCAAATCAGCGCCCAAAAGGTCTGCACTTGGATAAGCTGGAAACCTTGAATATTTTTGGTGTGCGCGCCAGCTATATGGCGGCATTTAAGGATTATCTGAAGGAAGAAGGTATCACCCCAAGTGATGAGATCATCGAGCTAGACTTCCCGACTCAGCCAAACCTGCCGACCAAAAAATTAAAGACACTGGCGTTAAAGGATGGCTACAAAGACAACCAAAAGTTGGGGTTTAAGCGTACCCACTATCCTTGGTTGTACGAAATCCCAGCCGAGTTTGACGGTAAGATAAAAACACCACATATCGCATTGGATTTGTACCCAAGATTAGAGGCAATCAGCACAACGGAAGGCAGTGCAGCACTGCAATTGAATGTGCGCTATGAAGGCAAACTCAATCAGGCGCATTTTGCATTATTTGATTTTGACCGAATTTACCTCGCGCTACAGGCATTCAAACAACAACGTAGTTGGAGCAACTTGCGTTTAGACAAGCAACGGTTAATCGATTTCTGTCTGGCAGACCAAAGCTGGTACACCTTGTATATGCCAAAGCCGGAATTTGAAGCGAGAAGCTTTGCAGACATCAAACGCCTAGAAGATATTCTGATTCGTTTGCTGTGCGATTACACCGATCGTTTTTATAAGGCACTGAAAACCGGTTACGAAGGCCAGTTCTACGAAGTGATTCCCATGCATGATGAGCATGGCTCCATGCTCAAGCTCTACCACTTCGAAATTGATGACAGTGATGATGGTCATGAATATTTGAAGAAACTGGAAGTGCTGAAAGCTCTGGTTGCTAAGGGTGACTTGGGGGAAGCCAGCAAATGGAATGCACCGCATATGGTCGCCATCAGCTTTGACCGGCATTTATTCTATCCACTGTTGTCTTTGGAAGATAAAGACGCAGTGCCATTAAAAATGCGCCCACTGGCGTTTGATGCGCCAAGCGAAATTCAGTTTATTGAAGATTTGCAGGCATTTTACGGCTCGCCAATAGGACGAGACGCTATTGGCGCGCGGAGCCTATATTTACTGCGGAATGCCGACTCAAAAAATAAAGGTATTGGTTTCGCCACCGCGGGTAACTTTTATCCTGATTTTCTACTTTGGTTGGTGGATGATGCAAGCGGTGAGCAATGGCTTTCTTTTGTTGATCCAAAAGGTTTAAAGCACATGGATTTGAATCATCCCAAATTAGGGCTTTATACCGAAATCAAAAAGATTGAGGCAGACTTAACCAGGCAGGCTTCAACTGGCGAGCCCGCCCTGACACTGAATGCTTTTGTGCTGTCACCAACAAAATATGCTGATTTGCTTAACGTCGGCGATAAAGTGAAGAAACAGGAGCTGGAAGATAAGCACGTACTGTTCATGGAAGATGGTGCGAACAGCTACCTTAAAAAAATGTTTGATCGGATTAATTAATCACAACCAACTCTCAGAAATCTCTAGCTCAAATTGCTTCGCAGCATATTTGAGCATAGAGATTATCTCCTAGTAATCGCTTGCTAGAATGTTGGGTTTAACAACAGTGAATAGTAGTATTGGGTGGTGACAATATCACCAAAATGTCACCACTTAGAATGGTAACCTATGGACAATTTAGGAATCGCGTACAATGCAGGGCTTTGTTGAATAAATCAGATTTCGGGTAAGTCTCCCCCGTAGCGGGTTGTGTTTTCAGGCAATACGCACGCTTTCAGGCATACCTGCTTTCGTCATTTTGTTCAGCGCTCGTACCAGGGCCATAGCCTCCGCAACCTGACCATCGTAGTCACGCAGCGTCAGTGAACCCCCGAACAGCTGTTTTACCCGGTACATCGCCGTTTCCGCTATCGAGCGACGGTTGTAATCTGTTGTCCATTTCCACCGCGCATTACTCCCGGTCATTCGCTGATTAGCCACTGCACGGTTACGGTCTGCATATTCACCGGGCCAGTAACCCGCACCTTTTCGGGGAGGGATAAGCGCGCTGATTTTCTTACGCCGCAGTTCATCGTGACAGAGCCGGGTGTCGTAAGCGCCGTCTGCCGATGCTGCCCTGATTTTTCTGTGAGTTTGCCGGATAAGGCCCGGGAAGGCTTCTGAGTCCGTCACATTGTTCAGCGACAGGTCAGCGCAGATGATTTCATGTGTTTTACTGTCAACGGCGAGATGCAGCTTACGCCAGATACGGCGGCGTTCCTGGCCATGCTTTTTGACTTTCCACTCGCCTTCACCGAAGACCTTCAGCCCGGTGGAATCAATTACCAGGTGTGCGATTTCACCCCGGGTGGGCGTTTTGAAACTGACATTAACCGACTTTGCCCGCCTGCTGACACAGCTGTAATCCGGGCAGCGTAGCGGAACGTTCATCAGAGAAAAAATGGAATCAATAAAGCCCTGCGCAGCGCGCAGGGTCAGCCTGAATACGCGTTTAATGACCAGCACAGTCGTGATGGCAAGGTCAGAATAGCGCTGAGGTCTGCCTCGTGAAGAAGGTGTTGCTGACTCATACCAGGCCTGAATAGCTTCATCATCCAGCCAGAAAGTTATGGAGCCACGGTTGATGAGGGCTTTATTGTAGGTGGGCCAGTTGGTGATTTTGAACTTTTGCTTTGCCACGGAACGGTCTGCGTTGTCGGGAAGATGCGTGATCTGATCCTTCAACTCAGCAAAAGTTCGATTTATTCAACAAAGCCACAATGCAGAGGAATCATCGCCTAAAGCCATTGTCACCAGTAGTAAATGTTACGGGTGGGCAGGGGCTGCCGGAATGCTGATCGCCTATGCAGAGTGCCTGCTTGAAGCGGATATCAACCCCTCCATGTACATGTTCGGCAGCTGCATTGACATCGATCCGGTGGCGGCAGATATGGCCTTCATCCAGATGTCACTGCTCGGGATAGCGGCGGAAGTGGTGACGGGCAATACGCTCACGATGCAGTTCCGGCGGGTGAGGTATACCCCGGTTTACTACCTCAATGGTTTTGAAAAACGACTGGCCGATCTGCGCCGGCTCAGGGCCATGCGGGACTTTATGCGAGGGATACAGGAGGCCGCGTAAATAACCGAAAGGGCAGGGGATCACCTGCCCTACTGCGCTGAAAGACCGCGCGCCTGCGGCGCCGGGAAAACCGGGCCGCGCTGACGCGCCGCCCGCATTTCCTTTCCGCGTCTTCCCTGTTTGCTGCCTGCTGTCTGTCTGCTTTCTCTTCTTCTTTCTGCTGTGATGTCTCTTTTTAACCCTTAAAGGCTTTAAAAGCACACCCATACTGGACACCTTCGGCTCCCGGCCAGCTGCGCTGTCCGGTCGTCGAGCCACACTCCGCTAACCGCGAAAAGACGCGGTAAGCTCCGCCGAACCCGCAAGCGGTTTCGGGCCTGACGGCTAGTGTCTGATGTCTGAAGTCAAGGTCAACGGCAGCGCTTGCTGCGACCGTCCCGGTCGCGCCGCTTTCACCGTGCCGGCGAAGGACTGCCGGCACTCTGCGGGGCAACGCCGTTTCGCGCCCGCGCGTTCCGTCGTTGCGGCGGGTGCCTGCTCCTTTCCCCTGGTACCCGTATCACCCGTTTGAGTCCATTCGCCGGGGCTGAGACAAGCACAACCCGTCTTGCTGTCCAGGGGACGGCAGGGCCTTTCGCAATAAATTTTTCCCGGCCATTCCGCTGCCGCTTCATTAGGCCGAAAAAAATTTCCCGCTCACCCCCGGACATCTGCACCGGGCCGTGCTCGTTTACGCCCTCGCGGCGAACGGCTCTCAAACGGGTGAAGGTTATATCCAGGGGCAGGTTCAGCAGGTCCCCGGACAAAGTCAAAACCGCGGCCCCGGCAACTCAACGGGTGATGGTTAAAAAATTAAACAGGTGAAGGAGAATAATATGCGTTTAGCATCCCGATTTGGACTTACTCAATCCATTCGTCAGGAACGCCCACTGACTAACGATGAATTAGTCAAGGTTGTACCTTCTGTGTTTTCAGAAGAAAAGCATAATTCACGTAGTGATCGCTATACCTATATTCCAACTATTACACTGCTGGATAAATTACGTGAAGAAGGTTTCCAGCCATTTTTTGCCTGTCAGTCACGAGTAAGGGATGAGGATAAACGGGGGCATACTAAGCATATGGTAAGACTTCGCCGTGAAGGGGCCAATAAAGGAACAGAAGTACCCGAAATCATTCTTCTTAACTCGCATGATGGATCGTCCAGTTATCAAATGATCCCGGGTATGTTCCGTTTTGTATGCACAAATGGCCTTGTGTGCGGTACGTCGTTTGGTGAGATTCGTGTACCTCATAAAGGTGATATTGTTGGAAGGGTTATCGAAGGTGCTTACGAAGTTCTGGGAATTTTCGATAAAATAACTGAAGGCGTTGATGTCATGAAGTCTATTACATTAACCAGGGAAGAACAGCGTCTGTTTGGACAAGCTGCATTAACCTACCGATATGAAGATGAAAATAAATCTCCGGTCAGTATTGAACAGATAATTCATCCGCGCCGTTATGAAGATAAAAAAGATGACATCTGGACTACATATCAAAGGGTCCAGGAAAATCTGATTAAAGGCGGTTTGCCTGGCCGAACTGAAAAAGGGAAAAGAACAACAACCCGGCCAGTAAAAGCAAT
Source organism: Enterobacter sp. QK-SA4 (assembly GCF_056856775.1). Taxonomy (NCBI): domain Bacteria; kingdom Pseudomonadati; phylum Pseudomonadota; class Gammaproteobacteria; order Enterobacterales; family Enterobacteriaceae; genus Enterobacter; species Enterobacter sp. QK-SA4. The sequence continues at coordinate 140,248 of NZ_JBXFXH010000003.1, read as the reverse complement.
CGATGGTGATGTTAAACTCAATAAGGCATTGTGGTTAATTGCGGAGAAATTCCGCACTCTTAAAGGCTAATTATAAGCGCCGGGCAGCTGTCCGGCGTTTTGATGGTGGGAATACTTATGTTTGAATTTAAAGCTGTCTGTATCAGTATTTCACATATGGAAGAAGGTGATATCAGAGTTCTTCAGGTGCTTTCATCAACAACCAATTATCTAACTTGCGATAGTTACTTAGAGTGGATACATGATACACCTTATGGTTGTGTTATAAGGATGTATGATTTCAAACGCCATCTTCTGGCGCTAAAAAGAGGTGGGGTGTCAAAATTTTTACGCAAAAATCTCATACTAATGCACCGGGAGGGCGGGTATCTGCTTTTTCATTTTGATAGTGATGCCGATTATTATCCAGGTATAGATGCCGTAGATTTTTAAGAAATTCAAGCCTTCTTATATCAGAAGGTTTTTTAGTTCATGGCGATTTTCTGATCTTTAGAAGAAGTTCGTTTGCTTGCTTTGATAGCCGTGTAGTAGTAATGGATCTTCTTCGCATACTCGTAACGTCTTGCTGCCTGGCGCGGGGTCTTTTTGAAGCCTGCATTGTATGCCCCGACTGCATCCCACGAAACGCCCCACTTTTTAAACGCCTGAGCCAGATAATAGGCTCCGGTGTAGATGTTAAGACAAGCATCGCTAAGAAGATGATCCGGTTTTATTCCATATCGCGACAGTTCGTTGAAATGCTGCGAGTCAATTTGCATCAAGCCTGATCCATAACCCGTAACAGGATTACGCCCAATCGCATCAATTTTAAATCGTGATTCTTGCCATGATATAGCACGCAGGAGATCCGGATCAATTTTGTAATCCCTGCCAGCCATATCAAAGCAGTCTGCTGCCATTGATGACAATGGTATTAAAGACAGGATGATACCAAACGCTACTCCCTTCATGAATTCCCCTCCGTGCCAAATCCCGGAATAAACTTAACCCATCCAAGACCGAGACTCAACATATATGCACTCCTCACCACAAAATCACCACACCCCACGCAAAATTAAAATTTTGCTGATTAACTTTACAAGTCATGCACTTATCTTTTTTAAATTCCACTCAGTTCCAGAGTGGAAGTTTATAAGATTCATTTGCGACTACTGTATGAATCATTGGATATTCATTAATGATTCATGTACGATTCACGATATATATTTCATAACATTGTGTGATGGTGAATCGTCGGCAATCCGCCATGTGAATCGCCTACGATTCGTCATAAAACCACTGGATGAATCGCCTGCAATCCGCCGGATGTATTGACGGTGGGAAGGCGCTATTCGACAGTCAAAATAATATCCTTCCACAGCACAAAAAAAGGAGATGAGCTTTGGCAAAGATACAAGCATATGTAAGCGACGACGTGGTAAATAAAATAAATGCTATCGTCGAACAGCGTCGTGCAGAGGGGGCCAGGAAAGAAGATGTCAGTAGTTCAAGCGTTATATCAATGCTCGTCGAACTAGGTCTGCGTGTCTATGAGGCGCAAATGGAGCGCAAGGAGTCGCCGTTCAACCAGATGCTTTTCAATAAAACTATTCTTGAAGCCGTACTTAAAACACAGTTTATTTCCAGTAAGCTTCTCGCAATGGAGTCCATGAGTCCACATATTGCAGGAAACGATAAGTTTGAGTTCAGGGGAATGGTTCAGAATATTCGAGATGATGTTAAAGAGATCGTGGAAACCTTCTTTCCAGAGTCAGGTGAAGAAACCGATAATGATTAACTATATAGATGTCTTAAAAATCACATTTAACTGTGTTTTTTTAATGACAAGTACTGAAGGTAAAGGTATATTTTATCAGTGTCCTAACTAAAATTTGATTGTCGGCGAGTTTTGTCGAATCGCTGGTACCCAGGGATTGCCCCCCTAAGTACCAGCTACCCACACAGCCTAGCAAGGAGGTTATATGAGTGCGCGCGATCTTATGCGTTCTTCTGATTCCAGTCAATCACAACAAGAAGCAACAAGATTCAAAATTTTTGATAATTCTGAAATTCCTATCTGTATCAGAAATTCTTCTGGTGTCTTTGTATATTCAAATCACAATTTTTCGAATGTTATAAAAGGCTGTGAATATGACTCTGCCTACTGGTTTGAAAAACTACCTCTTGAGTTGAAATGTGCACTTCTCGAAAAAGAGGTCGATGCATTAGCTAATCCTGATATGGCAATAATAAAGAGCTTTGTTATAGAGGATTATTTTTACTGGTGTGTTCTGTTTCAGGTGGTTTGTATTAATTCTGAATCGTATATATTGTGGCATTTTATAAAAGATGTGGTTTTTAGTCAGGCCAATAGCAGATATCTTAATCACGTTATGAATGATGTTTGCGAAATTAAAAATCCTGCTTTAGTCCTTGAGCCAGGTGTTTACCAAAGCTTTTGTCTTTTCTTCAGCGGTTTTACGCATGAATTTATATCTCGATTGCTAAGTGTAACATCGGGTGCTTCAAAGAAAAGAATTTCCAAAGCTTATTCTATTATGGAAATAGACAATAAAGATGACATGATTCTATATCTCAAGACTCACTCGTTCTTACCTAGTGTTCACAGATATGCATTCGAATTAATTAATTCTAAGTGCAATCTACTTCGTAAGGCGAAATTATGAAATCTGGTTTGTTAGCGCTTTGTTAAGAAATGGGGAACTTTTAGTATATCGCTCTGAGTGCTTCTTTGGGATATTATTGCAGCATGTCTTTTTAATAAGGAGGTTGTGATGAGGAGATATAGCAGCTCTCCAGCATTGGGAAATACCGTCAGGCTCAAACTCGATTCTGTGACAGAGAGTTTATTGCGTTCTGCTACGTCGAGAAGTGGCAGAAGCCGCGGATTCGAGGTTTTTTTTAGGGTCAGAGATCACCTCAATAGATTCCCTATGTTCAGGGTTATGGATAATCCAGACTTTTCTAAGAGTTTTTTTGTGACCGTCAGGTTTGATGAGGAAACTAACTTAAAACTGATCAATGCAAAAAACCGAAGTGGATGGTGTAAGACTTATGAAGTACGGGAAAGGCTTCATGACCATCTGATCAAGTTCCCCGACTTTTACAATGCTGAAATGGTGGAGGTGATACCTAATAATTTCGACTGAATGGCATTAACGAATTATTGGCCTTTTTTATGGCTGTTTCATTAACATTTAAAGGATTAATAAATATGACTGATGTATCTGTTATTCACGCTGTACCCGCGACCCCTGCAAAGAAAAAATTCAGCAAAGTCGCGTTACTCAAAGCGCTGAAGTTTGCCCTGCCTGTCGCAGCCCTTGCTGCGTTTTTCCCTGAAACGGTTCTGGCCTCGACTGCGGGTAAAGATCTGATGTCCAGCGGCGATGCAACCGTTAAAGGAACATTTGGTAAAGATTCCAGCGTGGTTAAGTGGGTTATTCTTGCCGAAGTTCTGGTGGGCGCCGTGATGTATATGACGACCAAGAACCTCAAGTTCCTGGCGGGCTTTGCGATCCTGTCCGTATTCGTCACGGTAGGTATGTCTGTCGCAGGATACTGATATCCAGCGACAGCCGTTCAGAGCCACTTCCGACTATTAAATTCCGGTTTAATTCTGAATGCCCTTCACGAGCATTCACGGGAGGGCTTTGCCTGTAATCCGGCTGGCAGGTATTTCCATACTGCCAGCTGTACCGGAGACGGAACATATATGGCAGATGAATCTCTCAAAAAATATCGCTTTCCCGAAACCCTGACGAATCAGAGCCGCTGGTTTGGCCTTCCTGTGGATGAACTTATTCCGGCCATTGTCTGCCTGGTGTGGGGATTCTGGACCCAGCATTATATTCCCGGAATTATCGCTGCCGTACTGGCCTATCTCGGAATTAAAAAGCTCAAGAAAGGGCGGGGCAGTTCATGGCTGCGGGACCTGGTCTACTGGTATATGCCGACCGTTCTTCTCAGGGGAATATTTCACGATGTTCCCGACTCATGCTACCGCCAGTGGATTAAATAGACAGGAATAATCAGATGGAACACGGAGCACGATTAAGTACACAGCGGGTTATTGCCATCGGCTTTATTGCCATGGGGGTGGTTATTCTGGGAAGCATCACCACCAATGTTATTCAGGCCGTCAACAACTACCGCCTTCAGAATGAGCAGAAGTCTATCGTCACGCCAATGCTTTTCAACGCGCCGTTTGCCGTGTCGCAGAACCAGGCGGATGCCTCCTACCTGCAGCAGATGGCCCTGTCGCTTATCGCCCTTCGCCTGAATGTCACCCCGGAGACCGTTGATGCCTCTCATGAGCAGCTGCTGGCCTATGTCAAACCCGCATCGCAGAACGAGCTGAAAATCCGGCTTGCTGAGGATGCGAAGCGCATTAAGGACAACAACGTTAACTCGTCTTTCTATATGACCAGCGTGAAGGTTTATCCGGCAAGCAGCCGCGTGGACGTGCGGGGCCAGCTGAAGACCTGGATAGGCGACTCGAAACCGTATCCCGAGCTGAAACAGTACGTTCTCAAGTTCGAGCGTGAGGACGGCATCAGCTGGCTCAGTCACTTCGGAGAAATCACCGATGAACAAAAATAGTCGCCGTGCGCTGCTGGCGTTGCTGATGCTCGCGTCCGGTCAGACGGTCGCCGCACCCGCTGCGCTTTCTGCCACGATTGTCCCGTTGACGAACGGCGGACAGGCCAGTATCGCGGTCAGCAACACCGACCCGAACCTTTTTACGGTCGCAGGTGACCGCGTGACGGCCCTGACCAGCCTCGACGGTGAGCTGACGCGACAGGAGCAGACGGCAAGCGGCGGTGTGATTGTCAGCACCCTCAACAAAAAGCCCTTCACGTTCATTCTGGAAACCGAACGCGGCCTCAACTTCTCGGTACAGGCCGTGCCGCGAGCGGGCGCGGGGCGAAGCATCCAGCTGGTCAGCGAGCTGTCCGGCACGGGCGAAGCGGCGCGCACCTGGGAAGAGTCTTCCCCCTACGAGGCCACGCTGGTTTCCCTGAGCCAGCATCTGCTGGGCGGGCAGCTTCCGTCCGGCTGGCAGGCTATCCCCGTTACGCATGAAGCCCTCAACGCTCCCGCCGGACTTTCTGCAGTCCCCGAGCGCGTCTGGGTGGGTAATCACCTTAAGGTGGTGCGCTATCGCGTCACCAACAATACCGGGATGGCCCGCAACATCGCGGAAAGCGACTTCTGGCAGAGCGGCATTCGCGGCGTGCTGTTTGGTGAAGCCTCGCGTCAGCTGATGGCGGGCGGCGCCCTGCAGGTCTTCATTATCAGCAGCGGAGGTGCGGCTGATGGCCAGCATTAATTCAGTGGTGAAGCGCAAGCAGTTTATCTGGCTGGGTATCGTGCTGGCGACCGTGGGCGTGGTGGGCGGCGGCGGCTGGTATCTGGCGGATGCTCGCTACGAAGGCAGCAGCGATGCGGCAGCCGCCGGTGAGCCTGCGCCCGATATGACCGGCGTGGTGGACAGCACCTTTGACCAGAAGGTACAGCAGCATGCCACGACCGAGATGCAGGCTACCGCCTCCGAAATGCAGAAGCAGTATGCCGAAATGCGCCGCGAGCTTGAGCTGCTCAGCAAGGGACAGGCAGGCTACCAGCACCAGATTGACAAACTCAGCCAGGATAATGCGGCGCTTTCCGCTCAGGTCAGCGCGCTGGGGGCGAAACCCGTCACCGCATCGGGTGAGCCGGCCCCGCAGCCGCCAGTGCCTGCGCCGGGGCCTGAAGGTGAGCCGCAGCCGACCGGTTTCCCGCCGCAGACGGGGGCCGTCCCGCCGCCGACCGCGTTCTATCCTGGTAACGGCGTCACGCCGCCGGCGCAGGTGCAGTACCAGCCCATCCCCGTACCCAACCAGCTGCGCCGGCAGTCTTTTGCCCACAGCGACGAGAGTAAAGGTCCGTCCCTGCCGTACATCCCGTCGGGCAGCTTCGCCAAATCGATGCTGATTGAGGGGGCTGACGCCAACGCCTCCGTAACCGGTAACGAGTCCACGGTGCCGATGCAGCTGCGCATTACGGGCAGGGTGGAAATGCCCAACAGCAAAAGCTACGACCTGACCGGCTGCTTCATCGGGCTTGAAGCCTGGGGCGACGTGTCCAGCGAACGCGCCATCGTACGCACCCGCAACATCAGCTGCCTGAAGCACGGCGTCACCATCGACCAGCCCATTGCCGGGCACGTGAGCTTCCGGGGAAAAAACGGCATCAAGGGCGAGGTGGTGATGCGAAACGGCAAAATCCTCGGCTGGGCATGGGGCGCGGGATTTGTTGACGGCATCGGTCAGGGCGTGCAGACCGCGTCCCAGCCTTCGGTCGGACTTGGCGCCACTGCATCCCTCGGCGCGGGTGACGTGATGAAGATGGGGATTGGCGGAGGCGCCTCCAAAGCCGCCCAGACCCTCAGCGACTACTACATCAAACGCGCAGAGCAGTATCACCCCGTCATCCCTATTGGGGCGGGTAACGAAGTGACCGTTGTCTTTCAGGACGGTTTTCAGCTGAAAACCATTGAAGAGCTGGCGCACGAGAATGACAGAAGCAAAGCGGAGGGCAGCGACCGCAGTCCGGTTCCGCCGCCGTCAGTCCCGCAGGGCGGCATGAACGGGTTCAGTACCGACCAGATGCTCAACCAGCTGGGCAGGCTTAACCAGAGCCAGTTTATGCCGAAGGCCGACTCACAATAACCCCACGTAAAGGAACCGCAAATGAACAAGACAGTGCCTGTTGCGCTCACGCTGGCCAGTTTCCTGACGCTGTCGGGATGTGCCGGTACAACGAGCGATTTTGAGTGTAACGCGACGACATCCGACACCTGCATGACCATCGAGCAGGCCAATGAGAAAGCCAAACGACTGGAGGAGGCCAGCACGGTAAAGCCGGGTGCGACATCGCTGCCACGCCTGGCTGAGGGTAATTTCCGGACCCGGTCCGTGCAGCCCCTCACGCTGGCGGCTGAACCGGTGCATGCCATCGCATCCAGAAATACACCGCTGACGGGCGCGCCAACTCTCCCCCGCCCGCAGCCGCACTCAGCCTCACGGGCGCCGCTCTCCACGGTCACGCCGGTTATTGCGCCGCCGCCAGGGCGCGAGTCCATCGTGGACCCGAGGCCGCTTCGCGTCGGTGAAAAGACGGCCGGGCTGTGGATCGCGCCCTATATCGATACGCAGGACGTTTATCACCAGCCGACGCGGGTGTTTTTTGTTGTGAACCCCTCAGCGTGGGGAACCCCGCGCGTTAACTGAATCCTGAACCGCCACCGCGTGTGGCACCCATTTTAACAATCCGACGTTATCACGCGTGCCCTGAAACGTGAAAAGGGATGGGCGGTAGCGTGTCCGGACAGTGTGAGCAGGGAGCGTTGATGGCAGACGAACTCGATCTCCTGCAGGAGCAGGACGAATTGCTGAACCAGCTTCATATACAGGCCGCGAGGCAGCGGTCCTGCCTGGAGGGCAAAAGCTGCAACCGGTGCGAATGCTGTGGCAATCGCATCCCCCTCAGGCGGCAGCAGGCCATCCCGGGCGTACGTACCTGTACGGAATGCCAGCGGGTTCTGGAAATACGACAAAAACAGTATCTGAGGTGACCGATGGAAGGAAGAAAAACCAATGTGATGGTCGTGGGGAAAACCGGTAGCGGTAAGACAGCCATCAGCGTTGATGTTATGCGGACCTTTTTATCAGAACGACAACTCCGCGACTGGCGTGAATTGCGCAAAGACATTCAGAACGATGGCAAAAAACCAGGAGACGAACATCATGACAACCAGGGATAACGGTGGTCCGGGAAAAACCCGTCACCTTAACGATATAGCGGCCTGCTGCGAGGCGATGGGGATGCGTGTCATCTGTGTTAATGCTGCAGAGCGCGACTTCTGGCTTTCAGCGTCTCAGCAGAGCGCTCCCGTCCTTGACGGGAAGGCTGGGATTTCTCAACACATAATGCAACGGCAGCGTGGGCACTGTCTGTTCCTGGGTAAAGCCGGCTCAGGTATGAGCGTAACAAAACAGCATATGGCCCGGATTTTCCTGGCGAAATCTGACGTCAGCCGGATTAAGGCGCTGTACAGCGGAGAGGACGGGGAGAGGCTGGCGGCGGCTATCAGAGACAACTGCAGCGTCTGGTTTCCGCTGAATCCCGGGGGTAACGGGAATGATGCTTAAGCTTCTGTCCGTCCTGCTGTATTGCCTTCGATGGCTTGCCTGGGCTTTTCATTATCTGATTATCTGGCCTGCCGCCACGCTGATGCTGCTGGTTGCCATGCTTTTGTGGATGGAGAACACCACACCCGGAGAAGCTATGGCGCAGGAGATTATGTCCGTCACGCATAACGTCAGCAGTGGTGAGTTCCGTATTGCAGCCTGCCGCGATGAACCTTTACAACCCGTTATACCGGCTACCCCGCCGGACAAGCCTGTGCAGATTTTTGCAGGTGGTCCTTCTGCCGTTTGCCAGGACAGAGGCAGCGACATCATCGATGCTAAAGGATATGCCGCTCATGTTGACGGGGCGCTGAGTCCGCTTAAGTTGCTGTGGATTGTGATGGCCATTGTGTTTTCAGGGGCGGCGCTGCTTATGGGATGCCGTCCGTATTTCTGCCTGTACGGTCAGATGCGCTCAGCTCGTTTTCGCTACGGTATCCCTGCCAGCCGCCCGGCCCCTGCGACGGAAACGGTAAAAACGGCCGACAATAAAAAGGAGGATGACCGTGAGTAATCCACTGGATACCGTCACCCGCACGGTCAACTCGCTGCTGACGGCGCTGAAGATGCCCGATGCGTCCTCTGAGGCGAACGATGTCCTCGGGCAGATGCGCTTCCCGCAGTTCAGCCGTGTGCTGCCGTACCGCGACTACGATGCGGAAACCGGCCTCTTCATGAACGAGAAGACGATGGGCTTTATGCTCGAGGCGCAGCCCATCAACGGCGCCAACGAAACTATCGTGTCGTCGCTGGAAAACCTGATGCGCACCAAGCTGCCCCGCGAGGTGCCGGTGGCCGTTCACCTGGTGTCCAGCCATCTGGTGGGGCAGGATATCGAGTATGGCCTGCGCGAGCTCTCATGGACGGGGGAAAAGGCCGATACGTTCAACGCCATCACCCGCGCCTACTATCTCAGGGCCGCAGAAGAAGGGTTCCCGCTGCCCGATCACCTCAACCTGCCGCTGACCCTGCGTAACTACCGGGTGTACATCTCCTGCTGCGTCCCCCGCAAGCGCGGAAGTAAGGCCAGCGTGATGGAGATGGAGAATCAGGTGAAAATCATCCGCGCCTCGCTGCAGGGGGCGCAGATAGCCACCCGCAGCGTGGACGCGGATGCCTTCATCCGCATTGCGGGCGAAATGATTAACCACAACCCGGATGCGCTGTATCCCACCGAACGGGAACTGGACCCGCTCAAGGATCTGAACTACCAGTGCGTGGACGATACCTTTGACCTGAAGGTGAAGGCCGACTACATGACGCTGGGGCTGCGCGGTAACGGTCGCAACAGCACCGCGCGCATCATGAACTTCCAGCTGACCAAAAATCCGGAGCTGGCCTTCCTCTGGAATATGGCCGACAACTACAGCAACCTTCTCAACCCGGAACTGTCCGTTTCGTGCCCGTTTATCCTGACGCTGGTCCTTAGCGTGGAAGACCAGGTAAAGGCGCAGAACGAGGCCAACCTGAAGTTCATGGATCTTGAGAAGAAGTCCAAGACCAGCTACGCCAAGTTCTTCCCGGGCGTGGCGCAGGAGGCAAAAGAGTGGGGCGATCTGCGCCAGCGCCTGTCGTCCGGGCAGTCCTCGCTGGTGAGCTATTTTCTGAACGTGACCCTCTTCTGCCGCGATGACCAGGAAACTGCGCTGAAGGTCGAGCAGGACGTACTGAACAGCTTCCGTAAAAATGGCTTCGAGCTGATTTCCCCGCGCTTTAACCATATGCGCAATTTTCTCGTGAACCTGCCGTTTATGGCGGGCGGCGGCCTCTTTAAGCAGCTGCGCGAGTCCGGCGTGCTGCAGCGCGCCGAAAGCTTTAATGTCGCCAATCTGATGCCGGTGGTGGCGGACAGCCCGCTGGCCACTTCCGGCCTGCTGGCACCGACCTACCGCAACCAGCTGGCGTTTATCGACCTGTTCAGCCGCGGCATGGGTAACACCAACTTCAATATGGCGGTGTGTGGCACCTCCGGCGCGGGGAAAACCGGGCTTATCCAGCCCCTGATACGCAGCGTTATCGACTCCGGCGGCTTCGCCGTGGTGTTCGACATGGGCGACGGCTACAAGTCCCTGTGCGAGAACATGGGCGGGGTCTACCTCGACGGCGAGACGCTGAAGTTTAATCCGTTCGCTAACGTCACCGACGATACCATCGATGAGATGGCCGAACGCCTGCGGGACCAGCTGTCCGTGATGGCCAGCCCCAACGGCAACCTGGACGAGGTGCACGAAGGTCTGCTGCTCAAGGCGGTGAAGGCCACCTGGCTTACGAAGAAAAACCAGGCGCGCATTGACGACGTGGTGGACTACCTGATGATGGCCCGCGACAGCGAGGAGTACAGCGGATCGCCAACCATCCGCAGCCGCCTCGATGAGATGGTGGTACTGCTGACCCAGTACACCCGCGACGGGGTGTACGGCAGCTACTTCAACTCCGACGAACCGTCCCTGAAGGACGAAGCCCGGATGGTGGTGCTTGAGCTCGGCGGACTGGAGGACAGGCCGTCCCTCCTGGTGGCGGTGATGTTCTCGCTCATTCTCTACATTGAGAACCGCATGTACCGCACGCCGCGCAGCCTGAAGAAGCTCAACGTGATAGACGAAGGCTGGCGCCTGCTGGACTTCAAGAACAACAAGGTCGGGGCGTTTATCGAGAAGGGCTACCGTACCGCCCGCCGCCATACAGGTTCGTACATCACCATTACGCAGAACATCGTCGATTTTGACTCGGAAACGGCCTCCAGCGCCGCCCGCGCGGCATGGGGTAACTCGTCCTACAAAATTATCCTCAAGCAGTCGGCTAAAGAGTTCGCCAAGTACAACCAGCTGTACCCGGACCAGTATTCGCAGCTGCAGCGCGACATGATTAAGGGTTTTGGCAGCGCGAAGGACAACTGGTTCAGCAGCTTTATGCTGTCGGTTGAGCACCTGACGTCCTGGCACCGCCTGTTCGTCGATCCGCTCAGCCGGGCAATGTACTCCTCGGACGGTCCGGACTTTGAGTTTCTGCAGCAGCGACGCCGGGAGGGGCTGAGTATTCACGAAGCCGTCTGGGAGCTGGCGTGGAAAAAATCCGGGCCGGAAATGGCCGCGCTGGAGCGCTGGCTTCACGAGCATGAAGGGAAGACCATCTCATGAAAAAACACGTACTCATTAACGCCGCGCTGATTGCCGGCATGCTGGCTGCGAGCGCAGGCGTCAGCTGGCTGGTCTGCCAGCTTAACCGTCCTGTGGTTGTGGCCTTCAACATGAAATCCACGGTGGATGCCTTCTTTGACAGCGCCGGTCGCCGTTCACTGGACGAGGCGCAGACAAAAGCACTTTCAGACCGCTTTAACGCGTCACTGGAGGCCAGCCTCAGGGACTGGCAGGTCCGCCATCGTGCCCTCATCCTTGTCGCACCTGCCGTGGTGCAGGGGGCGCCGGATATCACGCGTGAAATCCAGACTGACGTGGCCCGCCGGATGAAGGAGGGGGGGTGATGCGCGCCCTTGCCCTGGGCCTGACGCTGCTGACCGGCAGCGTGACGGCCGCTGACCTCGGGACGTGGGGCGATCTCTGGCCGGTGGCGGAGCCGGATATGCTGACCGTTATCGAAAGCCGGCTGCAGACGCTGGCGCAGTCCGGCGAGATGGACAAAAAGATGGCGGAGTTTAAGGCGCGCGTGGTGCGCAACAGCCAGCGCCCGCCTGCCGTTGAGGGAATAACCCGCGCGGTGAGCTACGAGCGGCGCTGGTTTGACCCGAGCGTGCGGGTGGACAAGGCGCTTGCCGACGACAGGGGCAACGTGTTTGCTCAGGCGGGGCAGGTCTTTAATCCGCTTGATGTGGTGCCGTTTAACGAAACCCTGCTGTTTATCAACGGCGACGATGCGGAGCAGCTCGCGTGGGTACAGCGACAGAAGCCTGACACCCTGATCACCCGCATCATTCTGGTTCAGGGCAACATTCCGCAGACGTCGGAGAAGCTCGACAGCCGCATTTTCTTCGACCAGAACGGGGTGCTGACCGCCCGGTTCGGCATAAGCCAGGTGCCGGCGCGGGTAACGGCGGCACCCAGCGGAAAGCGCCTGCAGGTGGAAATCATTCCGCCCGATATGGCGCAGCATGATGCAGGAGGTGTCCGGTGAAAATGCTGACCGTCTCTCTGTTCGGGCTGCTTCTGTGGGGTAACAGCCACATGGCAGCGGCGGACGCCGCCTGCGAAGGGCGCTTCGTCAATCCGATCACTGATATCTGCTGGCGCTGCATGTTCCCCCTGTCGCTCGGCAGCACAAAAGTCACGGGCGGGGATTTACCGGACACGTCCAATCCCGGTAGCCCGATACAGTTTTGTCCCATGCCACCGCCGGTATTTCAGCGCGTTGGCCTGGCAATAGGGTACTGGGAGCCGATGGCCATGACCGATGTGGCACGTTCTCCGGGCTGCATGGTGAACCTCGGCGGATTCACCGTTAATCTCGGGAAAATGGGGATGGGCGCCGCCAAAAAAGATGACAAACAGGTCAATGGCGCGTTCTACCACGTGCACTGGTACAAATATCCGCTGACGTACTGGCTCAATATCATCACCTCCCTCGGGTGTCTGCAGGGCGGCGATCTGGATATCGGATACCTGTCTGAAATCGACCCGACATGGGGGGACAGCGCCCTGACCTCCATTCTGAATCCGGAGGCGGTCATTTTTGCCAACCCCATCGCGCAGGGCGCATGTGCGGCCGACGCGGTGGCCAGTGCAGCAAAAACGTCGGTTGACGCGCTGTTCTGGTGTGCCGGATCGCAGGGGTCAATGTATCCCTTTAACGGCTGGGTGAGCAATGAGTCCAGCCCCCTGCAGTCTTCCGTTCTGGTCAGCGAGCGCATGGCGTTCAAGCTGCACCGTCAGGGTCAGATAATGGAGAGCGTCGGGGAGGATAAAAAGGTCTGCTTCGAGTATCCGTCACCCATTATTCCCAAAACGCGCTGGCGCTATCAGATGGTGAATATGTATCCGGACGTGGCGCAGTGCCATCCCTTCGGCCGAACGGTCATGCGCTGGGAAACGGGGCGTAACCCGCCGAACACGAAGAAAAACTACGGCTATCTTCTCTGGCGCAAGCGCAACTGCGTCTTCCTCTGAGAAAAAGGAAACTTCCATGAAAACTCTGTCCGGTCTGACGGCGGCGCTGCTGCTGTCAGCATACTGTTGCACTGCGCTGGCGTCAGGGGCTGATGAGGCGAACCGCGAGTTTATTCGTCAGCAGGAGTCTTTCAGCCAGCAGCTGAGGGGGCAGGACAACGCGCCGCTGCGCCAGATGCTGGAGCAGCAGGTGCGCCAGAACCCTCTTTCAGCAGACGACGCCCGCTTTATCGGGGAGCTGAAACAGCGCCAGCGCGAGGACCAGCAGGATAAACCCACGCACGGTGCCCTGTATTTCGTCTCCTTTGCCATCCCGCAGGCGGGGCTTAAGCGCATGCTGACCGAGGCCCGCCGCTACGATATTCCCGCCACCCTGCGGGGTATGGTCAACAACGACATGAAAACGACGGCAACCGCCGTGATGGCGCTTGTTCAGGACGGCTCAGCCAGCGGCGTCGCCATCGACCCGACCCGCTTTCGTGAGTACGGGATCACCAGCGTGCCGTCCCTGGTGGTGTACTGCGAGGCGGGCCACGACGTGATTCGCGGCAATCTTCATCTGAAGCAGGCGCTGGAAAAGGTGGTGGAGAAGGGCGAGTGCAGGGATGAGGCGCAACAGCTGCTTAGTAAAGGAGAGGCCCGATGAAAAGAGCAATACTGATGCCGGTGCTGGCCATTGCCACCACGATGGCGGGCGTAAATGCATTTGCCGATGCTGACGCGCAGTACAGAGCGGGGGCTGATTTTGCCCGTCAGGTACAGGGGCAGGGGGAGAGCAGCCTGAAAAACTTTAACCCCTCAGCGTCTATCCCCAACTATACCGCCTCGCCCGGTGAGAAGAAGTACTATGGCGGCGTGACGGCGACCGGTGATGGTGCGCTGAAAGCGGACGGTACCACGGGCTGGACTACTAATGAGGCCACAAAGGCCGTCACCGACTCGTTTGTTAACAACCCGAAGGAGCCCATTTCACCCGACGCGCCGTTTATTAAGGCCAGCCAGGATGGCCAGTCCCGCGCCGATACCATCATCGGCAAAACGGGGCAGACGCAGTGCGAAGCGCAGAACATCAGCCGCAGCGAGTTCACCAACTATACCTGTGAGCGCGACCTGCTGGTTGAGCAGGCCTGTACGCGCACGGCCAGCATTACCGGCCACTACGAAAACACCACGGTGACGCGCACCTACACGGTGCCCAACAGCGACTTTACCTATACATACGACGGCAACAAGACGGTGAACTTCAGCTTCCGTGCGCCTGCAACCGGTACCGTGCTGAGCGCGTCGGTTGCCGTCCATTTTAATGACAAAAATATGTACTACGGCTTCTCGTGGTGGGGCGTAAATGCGGATTCTGTGGCTAAAAGGGATAACGGATGGGCGCTGCCCGGTGCCGCGGGGGCTGCGCTGACCGCAGGACAGTACTCTCCACAGGGGGCAATGCTCAACAAAAACTGCCTGAGCGGTAAACAATCCCGCTGTCGGGAATATGCTCAGAAGACGCTGTCCTGGATGCAGGGCGGTACGCAGGCCTGGATGACCGCCACCCTGACCATGCAGGTGACGGACAAAAAATGGGTGCCGGACGTGGTCTGGAACGAATCCTGCCCGTTCAGCAAGAGCGAAGGTACGCTCAAAAAGACCGAATGTATTGAGCCGGGGAGCACAAAAACGGTGGTGGTTGACGGGGTGTCATACCCGGTCACGCAGGCTTGCTGGAAGTACAAAGACACGTATATGACCCAGGCTGCTGACAATGGCACCTGCAAAACCTACATGGACAATCCGGCCTGTACGCTTGCCTCACGCACCTGCGCCTTCACGGCAGAAGACGGCAGCGGCTGCCTGCATGAATACGCGACGTACTCCTGTGAAACGCGTACTTCCGGTCAGGTGATGATATGCGGCGGCGACACCTTCTGTCTTGATGGTGACTGTGAGCGGGCGCAGAACGGTAAAAACAACGATTTTGCACCTGTCGTTTCGGCACTCGCCGCGCTGGCCGCTGCGGGCAAGGACGTGGCCGCCATTAACAGCGTTAACGTGCGCGCCTTTACCGGCAGCGCGAAGTTCTGCAAGAAGTTTGCGGCAGGATTCAGCAACTGCTGTAAAGACGGCGGCTGGGGCCAGGACGTCGGGCTTGCCAGGTGCAGCAGCGAGGAGAAAGCGCTGGGCAAGGCCAAAGAGAATAAGCTCACGGTCAGTATCGGTGAGTTCTGTTCAAAAAAAGTGCTCGGCGTCTGTCTCGAGAAAAAGCGCAGCTACTGTCAGTTTGACTCTAAGCTGGCTCAGATAGTGCAGCAGCAGGGACGTAACGGTCAGCTTCACATCGGCTTTGGCAAGGCCAGCAGCCCGGACTGTCGCGGCATCACCCAGACCGAGCTGCAGCAAATTAATTTTGAAGCGCTCGACTTCTCGAACTTTTTCGACGATCTGCAAAAGAACAAGAAAATCCCGGATAACGACACCCTGACGAAGCGCGTCCGCGAGGAAATCGCCGCGCAGCTGAAGAACAAACAGTAAGCCACTCATTACTCACTCAGGACTCTCCATCATGAAAATTAAAGGATTTACTGGACGCCTTATCATCAGCCTGATTGTCGCCTCACCGGTGCTTTACTGGTGCGGGAATATCGTTGATGAAACATCGCGCATCGATGTGTTTTTTATGGCGCTGATGGTTGCGCTTTTCGTGGCGGGAGTTCTGCTGGCGTGGCTGTTAAACCCGCTTTTCAAACGATAACCGACCTGCTTCGGGATAAGGAAGGTTCCAGTGAAAATGAGAAAGACAGCGTTAGCGCTGCTGCTTCTTGGCAGCGTTTTTTCCGCCACAGGAAAAGATGCCGGCTGGCAGTGGTACAACGAATCGCACAGAATGCCGGAGGACGACAAATCCTCTTCAGCACAGCCTCAGCAGGCCTCGCCGGACATCATGGAGAAGCTTGCCACGCTTCAGCAGGCCACGAAGCGCGCCATGTACGAGGCCATTCTGTATCCGGGCGTGGAGAACTTTACCCGCTACTTCCGCCTGCAGAACTACTGGACGCAGCAGGCCGGGCTGTTCTCGATGAGCGCCAAAAAAGCCATGCTCGAGCACCCCGAACTGGACTACAACCTGCAGCACAGCCACTACAACGGTACCGTGCGCAACCAGCTGGCGGCGGACTTTGCCGACCAGCGCCGCGCCATTGAAACGCTGGCTCAGCACTATGGCGTGATGTTCTTCTACCGCGGACAGGACCCGATCGACGGCCAGCTGGTTCAGGTCATTAAAAACTTCCGCGAGACGTATCACCTCAGCGTCATTCCGGTCTCCGTGGACGGTATCGTGAATCCACTCCTGCCGGATACCCGAATGGACGGTGGACAGGCCAGCCGGCTGGGTATTCGTTACTTCCCGGCGCTGATGCTGGCCGATCCTAAAAGCGGGACGGTCAAACCCGTCTCGTATGGCTTTATCAGCCAGGATGACCTGGCGAAGCAGTTCCTCAACGTTTCCACAGATTTTGCCCCCAACTTTTAATACAGGGAGAGTTCGCATGCGCAAATTCCGTTTTCGCCTGCCTGAGTTCGACGTGCCCGGATTATGGGTGCTGAGCCTCGGGATATGGTTTCACATTGTTTCCCGCCTGGTCCGGCGCGAGCCGGAGATGGCCATTCTTCTGGCGCAGATAATCGGCGTCTCGATGGCGCTCTGGGGGGGATACCGCATCATCAACCGCTGGATAGATGCCGCCCGTGAGGCCGAAAAGGCCCGTGATGCCGGAGGATGCCGACATGAACCTTAGACATACCGTGTTTACCGTGGCGCTCATGACCCTCAGTCTGGCCACACAGGCTTCCACGATGGACGAGATCAAATCGTTATGGCATCCACAGGGGGCGCGAGCGTCGGGATCTCTGCCTACATCCCCGGAAGACCCTGAAGCTAAGCCACTTCCGGCGAAGCAGCCGGTCTGGTACCGCCTAAGCAACGGGCGCCAGGTCAATCTGGCCGACTGGAAGGTCGTGCTGTTTATGCAGGGACACTGCCCGTACTGCCACCAGTTTGATCCGGTCCTGAAGTCGCTGTCGGCACGGGTGGGGTTTGGGGTGATGGCCTACACCATCGACGGTCAGGGGGATGCGTCCTTTCCCGATGCGCTGCCCGCGCCGCCGGAGGTAATGAAAACCTTTTTCCCTAACCTGCCCGTGGCCACGCCAACCACCTTTCTCGTCAACGTAAACACCCTTGAAGCCCTGCCCCTGCTGCAGGGCGCGACCGACGAACAGGGCTTTATGGCCCGAATGGATACGGTCCTTCAGATGCGCGGAGTGAAATGATGATAAACCTGTTCAGACACCGCAGTCTTCTGGGCTGCATGCTTCTCGTCTGTTCAACAACCGTTAGTGCGGACGTGAACAGCGACATGAACACCTTCTTTAATAAGCTGGGCTTTGACTCCAATACCAGCCAGCCACAGGTCTGGCAGGGGCAGGCCGCTGGCTACGCCACGGGTGGCTCACTATATGCCCGTACGCAGGTGAAAACCGTCCAGCTTATCTCCATGACGCTGCCCGACATCAACGCCGGCTGCGGCGGTATCGATGCCTATCTGGGCTCCTTCAGCTTTATTAACAGCGATCAGCTGCAGCGTTTCGCCAAGCAGATTATGTCCAATGCGGCCGGATACTTCTTCGATCTGGCGCTGCAGACTACGGTACCGGAAATCAAGACTGCTAAAGACTTCCTGCAGAAGATGGCCAGCGACATTAACAGCATGAACCTCAGCTCCTGCCAGGCGGCGCAGGGGATTGTCGGCGGTCTGTTTCCGCGCACTCAGGTCTCCCAGCAGAAGGTCTGCCAGGACATTGCCGGTGAGAGCAACATGTTTGCCGACTGGGCGGCATCCCGTCAGGGCTGCACGGTGGGGGGAAGCATGGATAAGGTCCGTGATAAGGCCAGTGATAAGGATAAAGAGCGCATAACGAAGAATATCAATGTCATCTGGAATGCGCTCGGAAAGAACCGCATGTTTGACGGGAATAAAGAGCTTAAGGAGTTCATCATGACCCTGACCGGAACAATGGTCTTTGATGAGAAGGGTAATATAACCCCGCTTCCGGCAAGAACGACCGATCGCGACCTTATTCGGGCCATGATGGAGGGGGGGACTGCACGGGTGTATCACTGTAATGACAGCGATAAATGTCTGAAGGTGGTTGCCGATGCTAATGTCACGATCAGCCAGAAAAATGCACTGAAAAATCAGATAAAAGACATCCTTTCCAGCATTCAGAATAAAGCCGTTGCCGATCTAAAGTTAACCGAGAAAGAGAAGGGATTTATCACAAGTACTACCATCCCGGTCTTCAAGTACCTGGTTGATCCCCAGATGCTGGGGGTTTCTAACAGCCTCGTTTATCAGCTAACCGATTACATCGGCTACGACATTCTTCTCCAGTACATCCAGGAGCTGGTCCAGCAGGCCCGTGCAATGGTGGCAACGGGAAACTATGACCAGGCGGTTATCGACAGCATCAATAATAACCTCAACGAAGCCACGCGGCAGATAGCCTCCTTCCAGGCACAGGTGCAGGTACAGCAGGATGCGCTTTTGGTTGTTGACCGCCAGATGAGCTATATGCGCCAGCAGGTCTCGGCACGCATGCTGCAGCGCTACCAGAACAACTATCACTTCGGGGGGGCGCGCTGATGCAGGAAATCTATGTCATCGCGGGCGGCGACTGGCTGACGCAGACGCTGAATGCCATCGTCACGTTCATGTCGACGGAGAACTGGGTTGTTATTCGGCGTATTGCGACGGCTTTCTCTGTGCTGGTTGTAGCCATTTCGTGGATACGACGGCACAACATCATGGATATGCTGGGCTGGGCAGGCGTCATTGTGCTGATGTCGCTGCTGGTCAGTGTTCGCACCTCCGTACAAATAATCGATATCAGTAATCAGACAAAGGTCTATAAAGTCGATAACGTGCCCGTCGGGCTGGCACTGCCTGCATCGCTGACCACCAAAATTGGATATGCCCTTGTTCAGGGGTATGAAATGGTCTTTTCACAGCCCGACAGCATCACCTACAGCAAAACCGGCATGATATTTGGGGCGAATCTGGTTTCACGCAGTACGGACTTTTTATCACAGAACCCAGAGATAACGACGATATTCACGGACTATGTGCAGAACTGCGTGATGGGCGATATTTTCCTGAACGGAAAATATACCATGGAAGATCTAATGAACAGCGCAGACCCGTATACGCTGATTTTCTCAAAGCCGAGTCCGCTGAGGGGGGTATTCAACAACAATAATCAGTTTTTAACCTGTGAAGAAGCCGCTGCGGTAATTAAGCCAAAGCTTGCCCTGGATACTCAGACCGGAGGAAAAACATGGAGTTACTACGTGCGTCAGCTTTTTGGCGGACGTCCGAATCCTGACATCTTGTTCAGCCAGATGATCGGGGACAGCTATAACTATTTCTATGGTGCCGGTCAGAGCGCCGCGTCGATTGTCCGTCAGAATGTGACGATGAACGCTTTGCGAAATGGCATCATGAGCTATGCAGCCCGCAACGGTGACACCTCAAGCCTGCTGAATATCGCCACTACGTCATCGATGGAGAAGCAGCGGCTGGCGCATGCGACGGTCGGTCAGGTGGCATTACGCTCACTACCTATGTCTCAGACGTTGATTGTCGGTCTGACCATCGGAATATTTCCCCTGATGGTGCTGGGCGGGATGTTTAACGCCGTTACCCTTAATGTGCTGAAGGGGTACGTGCTGGCTATCATGTGGGTGCAGAGCTGGCCGCTGCTTTACGCCATCCTCAACAGCTGCATGACCTTCTATGCGAAGGCTAACGGTTCACCAGTGGTTCTCTCGGAGTTGTCGCAGGTGCAGATAAAATACTCAGACCTCGCTACCACGGCTGGCTATCTGTCCATGCTAATCCCCCCGCTTGCATGGGGAATGCTGAAGGGACTGGGGGCGGGGTTCTCAAATCTCTACAGCCATCTGGCCTCTTCCGCTATCAGCCCTGCAGCCACTGCTGCCTCTGGTGCTGTTGATGGTAACTACTCCTACGCCAACATGCAGACCGAGAACGTGAGCGGCAACAGCTGGAACACCAACAGTTCGACCATGTTCGGACAGATGAGTCAGCAACTGGGCAATGGTGCGACGTCCACACAGATGCGTGACGGCAGTACGGTGACAGACTCCACTCAGGCCGCGAGTAAGCTGCCCGTGAGTATTAATTTTGCCCGTCAACTGGCCTCAGCGCAGCAGGAGATGGCGCGCGAGGCCCAGACGCAGTCCCAGAGCGCGATGCAGAGCTTTAGTAGCAGTATGTCAAGCACGTGGCAGACCCTCAGCCAGTTTGGCACCAACCGGGGGAGCAGCGATTCGATGACGCAAGGTGCCGACAGCACGATGAGTGCGCAGGACTCCATGATGGCCAGCAAGATGCGCACTGCGGTGGAGAGCTACGCGAAGGCGCATAATATCAGTAATGATCAGGCGACTCAGGAACTGGCTTCACGAAGTTCTCGTGCTTCCGCTGGTCTTTATGGCGATGCAAGTGCACATGGTGGTATAGGGATTAAAGCTTTCGGTACAGGCGGTGGTGTTAGTTTCAGGGCAGGTGCTAAAGCCGGCGTCGACTTTGATGATTTAGACTCTCATCAGGCAAGCAGCAGCACGCGAGCGAGCCAGGATGCGCGTCATGATATTGATGCAAAATCCACCAAAGACTTCAAGGAGGCCAGCGATTACTTTACCAGCCGCAAGATAAATGAATCAGGCAGTCATACGGATAACAACGCCGCATCACGTGCGGACCAGTTGTCTGCATCACTGAGTTCTGCAAAACAAAGCCTTGAACAGTACTCGACCAGTCAGGCACGCAGCAAGGAATATGCTGAAATGGCATCCCGAACCGAAACCATGAGCGGGCAGGTTAACGAAGATCTCAACCAGCAGTTTGCCCAATACGTTCG
This sequence comes from Enterobacter sp. QK-SA4, assembly GCF_056856775.1. NCBI lineage: Bacteria > Pseudomonadati > Pseudomonadota > Gammaproteobacteria > Enterobacterales > Enterobacteriaceae > Enterobacter > Enterobacter sp. QK-SA4. The sequence goes on along the minus strand of NZ_JBXFXH010000003.1, from coordinate 118,902 downwards.
TAAACAGGCACCGCATGATGCCGATTCTTTGCTAACGGATACCGGTTCACCAGAGGTTGCAGCGAAACGAAGAGAACTGGCCTGGTCATTTGTACAAAGTCAGGTTCAGCCTTCGGTGGATAATGCGTATTCGGATGCGAAAGATGGGCTTGGTCAAAGTATGGACAATGTGTCTGCGGGAGGCGGGCGTCAGGAGGTGTTATCTGACCATGCGGCGCATAAGGCTTCCATTGAAAGTGCAACGTCAGACGCAGGTATTAAAGGGAATGTGAAAGGCTCGGTAGACGGTATGATGACTGAGACGCGAAATAATATCTCAGGAACACAAAGTGAAATAAAGGGAGCTTCAGCGTCCGTCGATAATCAGTATTCAGCACTGGAGCGCCATCACCAGTCCGAAGCGAATAATCAGGGTGCTAAGTACAATCACGAGAAAGCATCACAAAACGCTATTCCGGGAGCTGACAGTCCTGAAGAACTTCTGGAAAAAGCAAAGAAACTGGAGAATAATCACAAGAAATGATCAGGGAGATTATCGGATATGAAAGAGCTGATGCGAATTATGTGGGTTCTGCTTATACAGTATATCGCCTGCTCGCTTGCAGGGTGGGCAACATCCGTCATGCTCCTGATACTTGCGTTGTTGATTATGTGGCAGGGTATATTTGCATATATTAATTATCGAGTTCGCAAGCAGAAGTGTTTGTATAGTCAGAAAGATGTATCGCCAGTAATGTACATGGTTCTTTCTGTCCCCGCGATCAGCTTCCCTGTGTTGGCCCTATTTATATTTTTCGGGCTCTCGATCTACAGGGTCTGTGTAATAAGTGGTGTAACTGTTGGAGATGAATCTCTAAAAGATCAGTTTTATTTTGACCGTGCGTTTCAAAGTGATCCATTTCCTTATGAATCAGGACTACACGATTCTGCGGGAGCTGGATTGAATCCAGCTACAGGATTGCCAATGTGCGGGCTAGTTGATACTTCTGGTAATTTTTATGGGTGTTCATCTGAATCATACAGACGCTCGGACAGTTAGATACCCTTAATTATTTTAGATTATGGGCAATCGCCAAGCTATGAATGGATATAATAAACAAAGGAAATAACGTTAATGAAAAAGATGATGATGGTGGCTCTGGTCAGTTCCACGCTGGCCCTTTCAGGGTGTGGTGCGATGAGCACAGCAATTAAGAAACGTAACCTCGAGGTCAAAACGCAGATGAGCGAAACGGTCTGGCTTGAACCATCAAGCGAGCGTACCGTTTTCCTGCAGATCAAAAACACGTCTGATAAAGACATGAGCGGTCTCCAGTCTAAAATTACCGAAGCTGTTAAAGCCAAAGGCTACCAGGTCGTGACCTCGCCGGATAAAGCCTACTACTGGATTCAGGCGAACGTACTTAAGGCCGACAAAATGGACCTTCGTGAGTCACAAAGCTGGCTCAGCCGTGGCTACGAAGGTGCAGCGGCAGGGGCCGCGCTGGGTGCCGGTATTACCGCCTATAATTCCAGCTCTGCCGGAGCCACTCTGGGCGTAGGACTTGCTGCCGGCCTTGTTGGCATGGCCGCTGATGCGATGGTCGAAGACATCAACTACACCATGATCACGGATGTGCAGATTGCCGAGCGTACCAAAGCGACCGTGACCACGGACAACATCGCCGCCCTTCGCCAGGGAACCTCCGGCGCCAAAATTCAGACCAGCACCGAGCAGGGGAACCAGCATAAATATCAGACCCGTGTGGTATCAAATGCGAACAAGGTTAATCTGAAATTCCCCGAAGCCCAGCCTGTGCTTGAAGATCAGCTGGCTAAATCTATCGCGAACATTCTTTAATTAATACCAGGGGCGGTTTCTTCCGCCCTTTTCTCTGGATCACTCAGTCCGAATAGCATCTGTTCTCCTCATTCTCTGTTGATATAAGAAAAACGCTGAGCGGTGGCGCAAATCCTTTGTGCTGCCGGGAAGGGTTGCCGGCAGGGCTGGTGAATAAAGAAATTAATATGTCAGTATTTGCATTAGTAGTGAGTATCGAAAGTGATTATCCGAATGCTTTATTTGCTGTTCCATTTTCAGTTCTGTTAATACTGCTGTGGATATTTTTTCGTAAGTGACATCTTATTTGCCAGGCCAGTAAGTAGCCGTTCCTGAATGTAGCCTTATCATAACCGTCTAAACCCCATTTATACCGGACCCATACATCATGAGTTTTAATGCAAAGGATATGACCCAGGGCGGTCAGATCGCGAGCATGCGCATCCGTATGTTCAGTCAGATCGCCAATATCATCGTGTACTGTCTCGTCATTCTCTTCGGCATAATTGTCGCGATTACGCTGTCGGTTAAACTGACCTGGCAGACGTTCGTGAACGGCATGGTTTATTACTGGTGTCAGACGCTGGCCCCCATGCGCGATATTTTCAAATCCCAGCCTGTCTATACCATCCGTTATTACGGCCATGAGCTGAAGTACAACGCGCAGCAAATACTGCAGGACAAATATATCCAGTGGTGCGCCGACCAGGTCTGGACGGCCTTTATTCTTGCCGCCATCATCGCGGCCGTGGTGTGCGTTATTACCTTCTTTGTCACCACCTGGATTCTGGGCCATCAGGGTAAGCATCAGAGTGAGGACGAGATAACGGGAGGGCGCCAGCTGACTGATGACCCGAGAGCGGTGGCGAAAATGCTCAGGCGCGACGGTCTCGCATCCGACATCAAAATCGGTGAGCTGCCGCTTATTAAGGACTCGGAGATCCAGAACTTCTGTCTGCACGGTACCGTCGGGGCCGGTAAATCAGAAGTTATCCGCCGTCTGATGAACTACGCCCGCCAGCGTGGCGATATGGTCATCGTGTATGACCGCTCCTGTGAGTTCGTCAAAAGCTACTATGATCCGGCCACAGATAAAATCCTTAACCCGCTGGATGCGCGCTGCGCTGCATGGGACCTGTGGCGGGAGTGCCTGACGCAGCCTGACTTCGACAACGTTTCCAACACGCTTATTCCTATGGGCACGAAGGAAGACCCCTTCTGGCAGGGGTCGGGACGTACCATCTTTGCCGAAGCCGCATATCTGATGCGCAACGACAAGGACCGCAGCTACAGCAAGCTGGTCGACACGCTGCTTTCCATCAAGATTGAGAAGCTGCGCTCGTACCTGAAAAACTCCCCGGCGGCGAACCTGGTGGAAGAGAAAATCGAGAAAACGGCCATCTCCATCCGCGCCGTGCTGACCAACTACGTCAAGGCTATCCGCTACCTGCAGGGCATCGAAAATAACGGCGAGTCATTCACCATACGCGACTGGATGCGCGGCGTTCGTGAGGATGGTAAAAACGGCTGGCTGTTTATCTCCTCCAATGCTGACACCCACGCTTCCCTCAAGCCGGTTATCTCCATGTGGTTGTCCATCGCCATTCGCGGGCTGCTGGCGATGGGGGAAAACCGTAACCGCCGCGTGTGGATCTTCGCCGACGAGCTGCCTACCCTGCACAAGCTGCCGGACCTGGTTGAGATCCTGCCGGAGGCGCGTAAGTTTGGCGGCTGCTACGTCATTGGCATTCAGTCCTACGCCCAGCTGGAAGATATTTACGGGCAGAAGCCGGCGGAAACGCTGTTCGACGTGCTGAACACCCGTGCCTTCTTCCGCTCGCCGTCGCGCAATATCGCCGAGTTCGCCGCTGGCGAAATCGGTGAAAAAGAAATCCTCAAGGCGTCCGAGCAGTATTCCTACGGTGTGGACCCGGTACGCGACGGTACCTCGGTCGGCAAGGACATGGAGCGCGTCACCCTGGTGAGTTACTCCGACGTCCAGACGTTGCCGGATCTCTCCTGCTACGTCACGCTTCCCGGACCTTATCCTGCCGTGAAAATGGCGCTGAAGTATCAGCAGCGTCCAAAGGTGGCACCGGAATTCATTCCGCGCACCATCGACGGGAAAGCGGAGGAACGCCTGAATGCCGCGCTGGCTGCACGTGAACATGAATCCCGCAGCATCGCCATGCTCTTTGAACCGGATGCCGATGTTGTCGCGCCAGAGGGCGGTGCGGAGAATGTTGGTCAGCCACAGCAGCCACAGCAGCCACAGCAGCCACAGCAGCCACAGCAGCCACAGCAGCCACAGCAGCCACAGCAACTGACGCCCGCGCCCCGCGCTGCAGACGCGGCATCCGTAGCAGGTGCGGCAGGCGCCGGCGGTGTGGAGCCTGAGCTGAAGACAAAGGCGGAAGAGGCAGAGCAGCTGCCGCCCGGCATCAGTGAAAGCGGTGAAGTAGTGGATATGGCGGCATGGGAGGCGTGGCAGGCGGAGCAGGACGAACTGTCTCCTCAGGAGAGGCAGCGTCGTGAAGAAGTGAACATCAACGTTCACCGGGCGCCTGAAAAGGATCTTGAGCCGGGAGGATACATCTGATGATGAGCATCGGATCGGTAAAATCCGCCGGCAGCGCGGGCAATTATTACACCGACAAGGACAACTACTACGTTATCGGTAGTATGGGCGAGCGCTGGGCCGGAAAAGGGGCTGAAGCGCTGGGGCTCAGCGGCGGGGTGGACCAGAAGGTCTTTACGAAGGTTCTGGAGGGACGCCTGCCGGACGGCAGCGACCTCAGCCGGACTCAGGACGGGGCGAACAAACACCGTCCGGGCTACGACTTCACCTTCTCTGCGCCCAAAAGTGTCTCCGTGATGGCCATGCTGGGAGGCGACAAGCGTCTTATTGAGGCACACAACCGCGCGGTGGAGACCGCCATTAAGCAGATAGAGGCAATGGCCTCCACGCGGGTTATGACGGAGGGCAGGAGCGAGACGCAGCTGACCGGCAACCTGGTGATGGCGCTGTTTAACCACGATACCAGCCGCGACCAGGAGCCGCAGCTGCACACCCACGCGGTGGTGGCCAATGCCACTCAGCATGGCGATGAGTGGCGAACGCTCAGCAGCGACAAAGTGGGTAAAACCGGGTTTATTGAGAATATCTACGCCAACCAGATTGCCTTTGGCCGCCTGTATCGTGCCGCGCTGAAGGATGACGTCGCGGCGATGGGCTATGAGACTGAGACGGTCGGCAAACACGGCATGTGGGAGCTGAAGGGCGTACCGACGGAGCCGTATTCCAGCCGCAGCAGGACCATCAGCGAGGCGGTCGGGGATGACGCGTCCCTGAAGTCCCGCGACGTGGCGGCGCTCGATACCCGCCAGTCGAAGCAGAAGGTTGACCCCGAACAGCGCATGGCCGAGTGGATGCATACCCTGAAAGAGACGGGGTTTGACATTAAAGCCTACCGTGAGGCGGCAGACCTGCGGGTTGTGCAGGGGAATATTCCCGCAACGACGCCTGAAGCCATTGATATTAACAGCAGCGTCGGGCAGGCCATCGCGATGCTGAGCGACCGGCGGGCGCGGTTCACGTATTCCGAACTGCTGGCCACCACCCTCGGGCAGCTGCCCGCGCGGTCGGGCATGGTGGAGATGGCGCGTGACGGCATCGATGCGGCGATAAAAAATGAGCAGCTCATCCCGCTGGATAAAGAGAAGGGGCTGTTTACCTCGAACATCCACGTGCTGGATGAGCTGTCGGTGTCGGCGATGACCCGCGATTTACAGCGGACGGGGCAGGCCGACATTTTTCCGGATAAAAGCGTGCCCCGCAGCCGGTCATACAGCGATGCCGTGAGTGTCCTGGCCCAGGACCGTCCGCCGGTGGCGATCATTTCGGGTCAGGGCGGGGCGGCCGGCCAGCGTGAGCGCGTGGCGGAGCTGACGATGATGGCGCGCGAACAGGGGCGTGACGTGCAGATTATCGCCGCCGACAGGCGTTCGCGCAGCGCCCTTATGCAGGATGAGCGCCTCAGCGGCGAGCATATCACCGACAGGCGGGGGCTGACGGAGGGCATGGCCTTTACGCCCGGCAGCACGCTGATTGTGGACCAGGGGGAGAAGCTGACCCTGAAAGAAACGCTCACGCTGCTCGACGGTGCGCTGCGCCATAACGTCCAGCTGCTGATTGCCGACAGCGGCCAGCGCACCGGGACCGGCAGCGCCCTCACCGTCATGAAGGAAGCGGGAGTGAGCACGCTCGCGTGGCAGGGCGGTGAGAAGACGCAGGTCTCGGTTATCAGCGAGCCTGACCGGCGGCAGCGGTATGACCGCCTGGCCGCTGACTTTGCCCGAAGCGTCCGCGCAGGTGAACACAGCGTGGCGCAGGTCACCGGTCCGCGCGAGCAGGCGGTGCTCGCAGGCGTAGTCCGCGAGGCGCTTAAGGCGGAAAAGGTGCTGGGCGAGCGGGAGGTCAGTATCACCACGCTGGAGCCGGTCTGGCTCGACAGCCGCCATCAGCAGGTGCGCGACCACTACCGGGAGGGGATGGTCATGGAGCGCTGGAATGCCGAAGAGCGCAGCCGGGAACGCTTTGTCATTGACCGCGTGACGGGCCGCAACAACAGCCTGACGCTGCGCAACGCCCAGGGTGAGACGCGGGTGACCCGCCTGTCTGAACTCAACAGCAGCTGGTCGCTGTACCGCACCGGCACGCTGCAGGTGGCCGAAGGCGACCGTCTGGCAGTGCTGGGTCAGGCGCAGGGGACGCGGCTCAAGGGAGGCGATACGGTGACCGTTAAGGCCCTCGGGGAGGCGGGGCTCGTCGTCAGCCTGCCCGGGCGTAAGGCGGACGTGGTCCTGCCCGTCGGCGACAGCCCGTTTACCGCCGCGAAGGTGGGGCAGGGCTGGGTGGAGTCGCCGGGCCGCTCGGTGAGCGACAGCGCCACGGTTTTTGCCTCGCTGTCGCAGCGCGAGCTGGATAACACCACGCTGAACAAACTGGCGCTCAGCGGCCGGGCGGTGCGGCTCTATTCCGCGCAGACGGCGCAGAAAACGACGGAGAAGCTGTCGCGTCAGTCTGCCTGGAGCGTCGTGTCCGAACAGATTAAGGATGCGGCGGGGCATGACAGGCTCGATGATGCCCTGGCGCACCAGAAGGCCGGGCTGCACACGCCGGAGCAGCAGGCTATCCATCTGGCCATTCCGGTGCTGGAGGGGAACGGCCTGGCGTTCACGAAGCCGCAGCTGATGGCCGCCGCGAAAGAATTTGAGCAGGACAGCCTCAGCCTGCAGGCCATCGAAAAGGAAGCGGACCGTCAGGTGCGCAGCGGCGACCTGCTGTCGGTGCCGGTATCGCCGGGAAACGGCCTGCAGCTGCTGGTCTCACGCCAGTCGTACAACGCTGAAAAAAGCATTATCCGCCACGTCCTTGAGGGAAAGGAGGCCGTCACCCCGCTGATGAATAAGGTTCCGGACGCGCAGCTGGCGGGCCTGACCGACGGGCAGCAAAACGCCACGCGCATGATACTGGAATCTCCCGACCGCTTTACCCTGGTGCAGGGCTACGCCGGGGTGGGTAAAACCACCCAGTTCCGGGCAGTCATGTCGGCCATCGGTACGCTGCCGGAACGGGAGCAGCCGCGCGTTATCGGCGTAGCCCCCACCCACCGGGCGGTGAGCGAGATGCGCGATGCGGGCGTGCCCGAAACGCAGACGCTGGCGGCCTTTATTCACGACACGCAGCAGCAGCTGCGCGGCGGCGAACGACCGGACTTCAGCAACGTCCTGTTTCTCGTGGATGAAAGCTCGATGGTCGGTAACGCCGACATGGCGAAGGCGTACAGCCTGATTGCCGGGGGCGGGGGACGCGCGGTCTCCAGCGGCGATACCGACCAGCTGCAGTCCATTGCCCCGGGCCAGCCCTTCCGCCTGCTGCAGAAGCGCAGCGCCATTGACGTGGCGGTGATGCAGGAGATTGTCCGCCAGACGCCGGAGCTTAAACCTGCCGTCTACAGCCTGATTAACCGCGATATCGGCAGCGCCCTGACGACCATTGAGCGCGTGGCGCCGGCACAGGTGCCGCGCAGGGCGGATGCCTGGCAGCCGGACAGCTCCGTCATGGAGTTCAGCCGCGAACGGGAGGAGGCCATCGCGAAAGCCGTGGCGGCCGGCGACCTGATGCCCGGCGGGCAGCCCGCGACGCTGCTGGAGGCCATCGTGAAGGACTACACTGGGCGCACGCCAGAGGCGCAGGCGCAGACCATCGTTATCACCGCCCTGAACGCCGACCGCCGCCAGGTGAACGCCATGATTCATGACGCCCGTCAGGATGCCGGCGAGGTGGGCGAAAAAGATGTCACGCTGCCGGTCCTTACGCCAGCCAATATCCGCGACGGCGAGCTGCGGCGCATGACAACGTGGGAGGCATCCCGCGACAGCCTGGTCCTGCTGGACAGCACCTATTACAGCATTGAGGCGCTGGACGGGGAGGCGCACCTGGTGACGCTGAAGGATGCGCAGGGCAATACCCGCAGCCTGTCGCCCGCGCAGGCGGCGACAGAGGGCGTCACGCTCTACCGTCAGGACACCATTACCGTGTCGGAAGGCGACCGGATGCGCTTTTCGAAAAGCGACAACGAGCGGGGCTTCGTGGCCAACAGCGTCTGGTCGGTCAGTGAGATAAAAGGTGACAGCGTCACGCTGTCGGACGGGAAACAGACCCGTACGCTCACGCCGTCAGCCGAGCAGGCAGAGCAGCACATCGACCTGGCCTATGCCGTTACCGTTGAAGGCTCACAGGGGGCGAGCGAACCCTTCTCCATCTCCCTGCAGGGTACGGACGGCGGACGTAAGCGGATGGTGAGCTTCGAGTCAGCCTACGTGGCGCTGAGCCGCATGAAGCAGCACGCGCAGGTCTATACCGACAACCGGGATAAGTGGGTGGCCGCGATGGAAAAATCGCAGGCGAAAAGTACGGCGCATGACATTCTGGAGCCGCGCGGCGACCGCGCCGTCGCGAATGCCGCCCGCCTGACGGCGACGGCAAAAGCGCTGGGTGAGGTGCCTGCCGGTCGCGCTGCGCTGCGCCAGGCCGGGCTGCAGCCCGAGGGCTCGATGGCGAAATTTATTTCGCCGGGGCGGAAATACCCGCAGCCGCACGTGGCGCTGCCCGCTTTTGACCGCAACGGCAGGCAGGCGGGCGTCTGGCTGAGTGCCCTGACGTCCGGAGACGGGCAGCTTAAGGGGCTCGCTGGTGAAGGCCGGGTGATGGGCAGCGGGGACGCGGTGTTTGCGGGCCTGCAGGCCAGCCGTAACGGCGAGTCGCTGCTGGCGCGGGATATGGAAGAGGGCGTGCGGCTGGCGCGGGAGAATCCGCAGAGCGGCGTGGTGGTACGGCTCGCAGGTGAGGCGAGGCCGTGGAACCCCGGCGCCATTACCGGCGGTCGGGTCTGGGCCGACGGCCTGCCCGACGGCACCGGTACGCAGCCCGCAGAAACGGTGCCGCCGGAGGTGCTGGCACAGCAGGCCCGGGAGGCTGAGGTGCAGCGGGAGCTGGATAAACGGGCTGAAGAGGCGGTCCGCGAGATGGCCCGCAGCGGCGACGGTCCGGCCGGAGGGGCTGACGTCGCCGTCCGGGATGTGGTGCGGGATATGGAGCGGATAAAAGAAACGCCGGCATCTCCCCTCACGCTGCCGGATGCGCCGGAAGAACGCCGCCGGGATGAGGCGGTGTCTCAGGTGGTGCGCGAGAACGTGCAGCGGGACCGCCTGCAGCAGATGGAGCGCGAAACGGTGCGAGACCTTGAGCGCGAAAAGACCCTGGGAGGCGACTGATATGCGCGCTGAAAACCATCCGCTGTTCCCCCTTGTGGTGGTGGCCGACTGCTGGTTGCAGCGTCTGCTCGTGTGGACGCCGGGGCAGACCGACCTTATCAAGACCGTGGCGCTGCTGCTGATGGTGGCCGACCACATCAGCATGCTGTGCGGACTGGATAATGACTTGCTGCGTCTTGCCGGTCGGGGAGCGTTTCCGCTCTTTGGCCTGGTCTGGGCCATGAACCTCGCCCGCCATCCGCAGATTCAGCAGCGCGCCCTGAACCGGCTCTGGATATGGGCGGGTGTGGCGCAGGGTGGCTGGATACTGGCCGGGCTTCGCCCGGACCTGGGCAATATCCTGTTTGCCTTTGTGGTCAGCGGACAGGCGCTGGCGCTGATGCAGCAGCACGGGCCGCGCGCGTGGCCGCTCTCACTGATGCTGGTTCTGGCCTGGCTGCCGTTTTCGGCGGGAAGCTACGGGCTGGCGGGGGTAGTCATGCTGATGCTGGCCTGCGGCGTCTGTATGACGGGCCGGCGCACCACGCGCACGGGGCTGGCGCTGTGTCTGGCGCTGGCCATACTCGCGCTGAATGCCGCTGACAGCCCCGCTTTTGCCATCGCGGGTCTGGTGATACCCGGCGTTACCCTGACGGTGCTGAGCCGGACCTGCTGCCGCGTGCCGCGCTTCTGGCCCCGCGAATTTTTCCCGCTGTTCTACGCGGTGCACCTGGCCGTCATCGGACTGATGGTGATGTGATATCTGCCGTGTCAGAATAAGGTCACTCAGGGGAATACACGTGAAACAGATTTATCCGGAGGCAGGATGAAAGAGCAGGGGCGCCCCACGCTGACGCTGCGCCGTAAGACGGAGCCAGAAGGTCAGCGTGCCGTAAACAACAGTGAACCGGACGGTGTGGGACCGGGCCGGGTCACGCGTAAAAAGACCGTGGTGGTGAACACGACGCCTGCCTGGAAGGTCAGGAAGCAGGCGGTGGATGAGAGCGCGAAAAAGGCGCAGGCAGATGAGAAGGCCGCCCGAAAAGCAGAGAAAGCCCGGCTGTGGGCAGAGCGACAGGCGCAGGAGCGGGAGGCCATGCGGGCGGCCAGGCGCAAGCCAGCCCCGGAACCGGTGTACCGGAAGGTCATGCCGCTTGCGGACGCGCTCGCGCTCCTGGAGCGTTGCTGGCCGTCCCTGGTGACGGACGGCCAGCCGCAGCTCCTGGCGGTCAACATCCGGGAGGCGATGGTCAATGACATTCGCCAGCGCGGGCTGGAGGTTTCCGTGAAGACGCTGAAACGCTGCCTTGCCGCAGTCACCCGCTCGGATGCGTATCTGGGCGCCATGACGGTGGGCGCGTGGCGTAAAAACCTTGCCGGACAACCGGTCGCACCGGTGAGCGAGGAGGAGGCGGCGTATGCCGTGGAGCGCAGGGCTCAGGAGCATGCTAAACGACAGCGCAGGGCGGCCAGGGAAGCACCCGCGCCCGCACACGATACGAACTGATAACAACAGAGAAGAGAAAAACACAGGATGAACATGAATAAAACCCTTTCAGTCATGCTTGCCGCTGGCCTTCTGGTCTCCGGCGTGGCGGGGGCAGCAGAGAAACCAGCCGTAGCCTTTACCCCGGAGCAGGAAGCCCGCATTGGTGAAATCGCGAAAGACTACCTGCTGGCCCATCCGGAGGTGCTGGTTGAGGTCAGCCAGAAGCTGCAGGCTCAACAGCAGGAGAAGCAGCAGCAGGCGATGACGGCCGCCGTGGTTCAGAATCAGGCGGCACTGCTCAACGATAAAGGCACGCCGTCATATGGGCCGGGCGACGCAAAAGTGACGGTCGTCGAGTTTTTCGATTACCAGTGCATCTACTGTGCCCGCCTGGCGCCGGAGCTGGAGAAGGTGATAAAAGCCAACCCGGACGTGCGCTTTGTGTTCAGGGAATTCCCGATATTTGGCCAGCGCTGGCCGGCGTCGCTCAGTGCGGCGAAAACCGGGCTCCAGGTCTGGAAGCAGAAGGGGGCCGACGCTTACCTTCACTATCACAACGCGATTTACGCCACCGGTCACAACGAGGGTAAGCTGACCGATGCTGATATCAGCGCGGCCGCAAAAGCCGTGAAGTTCGATGCGAAAACAGCCCCTGACGTTCAGGGGACCCTGGATGGCATAAACACACTCGCGCAGCAGCTGGGCTTCAGCGGTACCCCGGCCCTGGTGGTTCTCCCGTCAACCGGCGCCAGCGCTGATAACGTGACGGTTATTCCGGGATACACCAGCGCGGAGGCCCTGCAGCAGGCCATCAGTCATGCTGCCGGTGATACCAAAAAATAATCAGGCGTCCGCCACCTGATACCGCTAAAAGAGACTGACGCCTTCGCCGTGCTCAGTTGTCCAACCCCGGAGAAGGGTAAAAGCAGGTTTTCCCCGTCTCCGGCGTTTCTGGTTAACACATCCGAACGGTATTTAACGAAGTAATGTTCCTTCATCGTTTGGTAAAGGTCCTTCTCTGTATTCAATATAACGGAGCCTCAGATATGTATACCGTAGTCATTGCTTCGGTGATATTAAATATATTATTGCTATTTGCCGTCATTAAACTTTACCGGAGAAACAGGGTTGACTATGAACCCTCTTTCCTGCCGACAATTTTTTACCACATGACTAAATATATAAGGCATTCTGGCTCATGGAATGAAATGGAGTTCATGCGTGACGAATTACGCCGTGTATTAAATGAGATAGATATTATCAGACATGATGCAGGTAATGTCCGGCTGCGGAAAACAAAGCCTGTTCGTGATGCCTGACTTTTTATTTTTCGTTATGAAGTTACCGCCAGAGAGGTGGGTATGTCTTTTTAGTAGAATAAACAAAATTCAAACCAGTAGAGGAAATAGTATGTCAGTAGAAATTAAATGCTCCGGTGTGAATGAAGAAGCAAGGGATATAATTAAAGGGACGGTGAAGCAACTGATTGGGGACGGTCGCATTCATTCGCGGGATGACATTATCCGGCATCTCTGCGGTGCGAACTTTGATATCACAGACGTGACGGAAGAGAGTATTACGATTTGCGCACCTGATGAACCCGCCAACACCCTCATCCTGAGCGGCTGGCTGTTCTCTGAACGGTTCGGGCTGCACCGGGATAAATCCCTCTCGGGTGATGGCGGGCAGTTATCCGAGGGCGTGCGAAGCGAAGGGAGCGTGGGTTCATGAATGCCGGTGTGGTGGTATTTATCGTTTCGTTGCTGGCACTGATTTTCCTGCTCTCCTGCGTGCTGAAGCAGAAACGGCCGCAGGCACCGCTTATCAGGCGGCTGAGAGAGGCTGGCGTCAGGGTGGGTGATACAGAGCAACTGATGGCGGGCGGCGTGTTCTGGGAGCGGCAGGCACAGCTGATGACCGACCGTGAGGTTCACTTTATGCAGGGGTTGTTCCGGGCTGTGGACATGAGGCGGTGGTATCTGTGCCCGCAGGTCAGGGTGGCCGATATTGTGCAGATAACGCCGCGCGTCAGGGGCCGGAGCCGGACATGGTGGAAGCTTTTCCATATGGCAGCCCAGTGGCACTGTGACGTGGTTATCGTTGACCGCAGGACGTTTCGCGTTGTGGCGGCCGTGGAGCTGGACGATGCGTCCCACCTGAAAAAAAGCCGCTGCCGGCGCGACATCCTGCTGGATGAGGTCATGCGCCAGGCGGGCATGCCGCTGCTGCGAAGCCGTGATGCCCGGGAGCTGCAGAGGATGATACGGGACTTTCTGACGGGACTTGAGGCCGAGTCCGGGGTGTCAGATGCCATCACTCAACAAAAAGCGGGTTAAGCTACCTGGCGCAATGCAGTATTAATTCATTCTCCATCTGACCCGGTGCAGAATAAAACTCACTCCTTAATGAGAGATGACTGCGTTAATTAAAGTTTCCGATAAATAACGTTAATTCACGGGAAATAATGCCATTCCTGGTTTTTCTGTATATTGATTGTTCCGGGGATTCAATGTGGGCTTTATGTCTGAACTTAAAGGTTAAACTTAAAAGGTGAACTATGCGGATTTATAAATATACCGGGCTGGTATTTGTCTGCTGCCTGATTTATCTGTTTGCTTATCTGGCAATAAATAACGTTCAGTCGGAGGGGGCCAGCCTGAAAACATGTGCGCTGATAACAATGCCGTTATTTATCTGGATGGTTTATCAGCGCATTACTGCGATGAGTGAAAAAGCGCGTGCCCGTGAACGCGATGAGGTCATTTTCATGAGAATGATGGAGCAGATACATCATTACGAAGAGCTGGAGCGCGTGGCCGGTGGCGTGCGGCTCATGAAAGGTATTCTTGAGTGTCGTGAGGTGGCTCAGGCGATAAGGCACCCGGAGTCCGAAGACGCATCCCTGACGCTGAGCCGGCTGGCGTACATTGAGCGCCTGCTGAATGTCCTGGCACCGGGGCTGTGCCGGAGGATGTCGGAAGGTGAGCGCCAGAGATGGATGCAGATGATGAACGAACCGGCGCCCGGTGAAGACACGGCAGGTGAATGCCACACCGAAACGCCCGTCAGTCAGTCCGTGCCGGGGGAGGTCAGGGGATGATTGTGCCTGTTACCGCAGAGCGTGATGAGCAGGGGTACTGGTCGCATCCGGCGTATGCCCGCAGTGGCTGCGAAACCGCGGCGGAGTTCAGCTACTGGCTGAGGATCCACGGGCTGCAGTGCTTTGTAATGACCATGCGCGATGAGGCTCCTGAGGTTTTTGCTGCCGGATTTACTGATGAAGCGCCGGACGCACGGGGCTGGATACCCGAACCGCCGGATGATGACAGCTGGTTTCTGGGCTCAGTCCATGATACCGACGACGGGCCTGTCTGCTACTGGTTCCGTTATACCAGAACGTCCTGACGCCTCCGCTCCGCGTCGTTGTCCAACCCCGGATTCGGGGCAAAGCGAGTTTCCCCCGATCCCGGCGTTTCTTAATCAATTCTGTGAAGGAAATCCTATGGCATGTTTTGAGTGCAGCAGCAGTGCAATGGTTATCAACCAGCTCGTTCCCTGGATAACTGTCGGCATTTTTGTGGCCAGCGTGGCGCTGTTTCGTCAGCTCCTGAAACGCGATCGGCGGGCGTGGACGTCACTGGTTGCTGCTGTGGTTCTGATGGAAGAGCTGACCCTGAGTCTGTGGCTGCTGATTAATGACGTACAGATACTCTCCCCGCACTTTATGGACGGTATGTAATGAGGATAACTATGGCAGTTCTCAGCAAAGCAAATACCTGCAGATGGTTGGTGACAGGGCTGCTCAGTCTGGCCCTTTATGCCCCCGCACCGGCAGCGTATGCCGCCAGCATCGAGACGGGTTTTTCTCCGGAAGGAACGGCACTGCAGCTGGTCCTTAAGACTATTGAGTCAGCACAGCACGAAATTCGGCTGATGGGCTACTCATTTACGTCTCCTGAGGTGGTTAGCGCACTTGTCAGAGCAAAACACCGGGGTGTGGATGTGAAGATAGTGCTCGATGAGAAAGGGAACCGAAACAAAACCAGCCAGTCGGCGATGAATGTTGTGGTGAATGCCGGTATTCCGCTGCGTACCAACGGTCGCTACGCCATCATGCACGATAAAGTCATTATTGTTGATAATCATACGGTTGAGTCAGGCAGCTTTAATATGACCCGCTCTGCGGCCTCGAGAAATAGCGAGAATGTGCTGGTGATTAAGGACGTGCCGGAAGTGGCGCAAGCCTACCTTCAGCACTGGCAGTCGCGCTGGGACGGGGGAACGGAGTGGCATTCTTCATACTAATCAGCATCGTAATGTGATCTGCAATCTACATCCATTCAGGTGAGTCATGCGCCAACATGGCTCACTCTTTCGCGTAAAGTTAAGTCGCTGATTTCACGAATCTGTAGTATCCTCTGCAAACGATCCTTGCTTGATCCTTGAGGAGGCAAATATGTCGCAGGTCGGAAATGCAGTAACTTCCTCATCGAAAGAAAAGAGGCCTTATCGAAAAGGGCAACCATTGTCATCCGGTGAACGCAAACAGCGTTCGGTATCCCGTAAAAAGGATACGCATAAAGCTGTTACGGTATTCATTCAGAATGCTAATAAGCACACGCTTGATACTCTTTGCTCCGAGTACGGTATGACTCAGGCTGAGTTATTTGAGTTCCTCCTTGAACAGGAAGAACTGCGTAAACTAAAAAAGTAACAAGTCACATTTGTTGCTTAAGAAGTACCTCAGTGCTAGATTACTGATCGTCTGATGTATTTCATGGCTGGCCACGCCGCAAGGTGGCAGGGAACTGGTTCTGATGAGGTGTCTACCCGGAACCAGAAAAGACGAAACCCCGATAATCTTTCTATGTTTGGCGACGAAGAAGATTACCGGGGCTCTAACTAAACCGTACAGAAGCTGTTGCTCTGTACGGGGAGTATATGTGCATGCTCAGAAAACTGCAATACCTTCTGTGCTCAGTGCTCCTTCCGTGCAACATAAGTGCGGGAAGGTGTGACTGACGCTCAGACCCTGTTCTCCCATTATCGTCAGGTCAAAAACCCGAATCCGGTATTCACGCCGCGCGAGGGGAAAAAGACCCTGCCGTTCTGTCGTAAGCTGATGGCGAAAGCTGAGGGCTTCACGTCCCGTTTTGACTTTTCCGTCCATGTGGCGTTCGTTCGCTCGCTGGGTAAACGTCATCGCATGCCGCCGTTGTTGCGTCGTCGAGCCATCGATGCGCTGCTCCAGGGGTTGTGCTTCCACTATGACCCGCTGGCCAATCGTGCACAGCGCTCTATTACCAATCTGGCCATCGAGTGCGGTCTGGCCACCGAGTCAAAAAGTGGCAATCTGTCTATCACCCGTGCCACACGGGCACTGAAGTTTATGGCGGAGCTGGGGCTGATTACCTACCAGACCGAGTATGACCCGCAGATAGGCTGCAATATACCGACAGATATCACCTTCACGCCGGCACTGTTCTCGGCGCTCGATGTCTCTGACGTGGCTGTTGTGGCTGCACGCCGCAGCCGCGTCGAATGGGAAAATCAGCAGCGTAAGAAGCAGAACCTGAAGCCACTGGAGATGGACGAGCTGATAGCGAAGGCCTGGCTTTTTGTGCGCGAACGGTTCCGCAGTTACCAGTCCGAGCGTAAGCTACATGGCCTGAAACGCGCCCGTGCACGTCGTGACTCGGACAGAACCCGTAAGGACATTGTGACACTGGTGAAGCAACAGCTGACGCGGGAATACGCCAGCGGGCGGTTCACCGGCGGTCTTGATGCCATGAAGCGGGAGCTGGAGCGGCGCGTGAAAGAGCGCATGCTGATGTCGCGTGATAACAACTACACGCGGCTGGCCACCGTCCCCATATAACCCTTCCTGTGTGAAAAATCCGGCTGGCGCCGGAGGGTTTCGCACGTCTGCAGCTCCCGACTGACGGTTTTCTGCACGAAATGACGACCGTCCTTCCTGACATTCATCCCATTCCGCCATCAGAATGGCCAGAAATTGCCTCGCCAGCATCATTTCCGGTCGCTGAATTCAGTTACCCACAAATAACTGCAAGGGACCTTTCCATAAGGTTACAACCGTTATGCTTACAGAGCGCCAGCCGACCTGATTTCAAAGTGCGTGGTTTCCTTTAAAAACCTGCTCTGTACTTCTTTTAAATATCTTTTATTTCATTCATATAAGTATATAACCTGTTCGTCGCCTGACCTGTGGACAGGCTCCTGAGAATGCCCGCCCTTGCAGCGGACTCACGTCCGCGCCGGTTCGGCAACTACCTTAAGTAGCTCCCATCGCTACGCGACGGGCCCCGGCACAGCGCATATAGTTACAACATTCAAAATACTTACACAAAAGCAGGAACAGTGCCTGCATGAACCCTCACAGCCCCTCCCCACCACTGAAAAGCGAGGCCGCCCCGGGCCGAAGGCCCGGAACAACGTCGCTTTTAATGATGGATGTTGTAACTAGGATTATGAGTCGCTATAAGTGGTGTCGCTGGAGTTATTGTATACACGCCCGTAAGCGGCCCTCACGGCCCGCTAACGCGGAGATACGCCCCGACTGCGGCAAAGCCTTGTCGGGACCACTCCGACGCCGCACAAAAGCTTCTGCATTGCTTTCAGCGGGTTTTAGTCTAGCAGGGGGAAGGGATGGATTGCTGGAACCTATCAATAACGTAACCGGCTGCGCCGGGCTACGGCGCCACTCACTCACAGTGCCATATTCAATACCAGCAGGCGCCTCCATGCCGCTAAAGCGGCATTCAGTGGACAGGCTGCGCACTGCTCGCCTGTCCGGTATGCATGTGATATAAACAATTGTGTTTATAAACACTTCTGTGGATATCGTTATGCTGCTGACCGACTACATTGACAGCGTGTACGGAACGGCGCGCGGAAACCGGGCGCGTTTTCTTAAGGACAATCCGGATATCCTTCCCCAGGAGCTGAGCCGCTGGCTTAAGGCTGGCCTGAAAATCAGGCCGGAGACCGGCGAAATCTACAAGCCCGTAACACGCCGCGTCAGGATACCGTCGGCGGTCGCCGCCGGGGCTGGCGTCTTTCTCTCTGACGACCTGCGTGAACGTGTCGCGTCACTGGCCACCGCACAGAACGTGACAACTGATGCCATGCTGAATGCCCTGGTGGAGCGCGAGGAACTGTGTCGTAAACTGTCCCTTCAGACGGAGAATGGTGACGCCGTACCGGAACAGCAGATTGCCGGCATTGTTAGCCGGTACTTTTCAGCACTGTCTGAGCGCAGTGAAACCGGGGCCTGGCACAGGGCTCTGGAGGTGCTGGTCCGGGAACTGACGGAATCTGGCCTGCTGTCATTCCATACCGGTAATATTGCCGAGAGCCGCCGCCTGAACATCCCCCGCACCGCGTATTACTGGTACGGCGGTTTCGTGGCAAAACGCGTGGCCATGATGCTGGGCTGCTACGATATCTACCTGTGGAACGAAATGATGCACCCGGACAGCGATGTGGTCTTTGTGGGGGATGCGCGCAACGTCGTCGCCTGCTACTTCATCTGCCAGCAGATGTGCCGCCTGCTGAAAGCCGTTAGGCTGAACTGGCGTAAGCAACAGGGGGCATGGGGAAGCCGGGCAGAGCTGGATGAGGCTGCGCACCGGTATACGCAGCGGCTGGCCGAGGGGATTATGGATAACGGTATTTTTATTGGTGGCGACGAACAGAACTCTTACCGGCTGTACAACTATGCGGAAAAACATTACGCCTGGGCTATGCGCTGAGAAGGGCACAACAGGTAAGAGAGAAAAAGTAATGTGTTATATTGAGGGGATTTTAATTATCTTTTAAATAACAAAATAACAGGAGGTGACTTTACTATGTTTAATAGTATTTGTACTTTTGGTGGTGTCGATAAGTGCTACTCAGTTATCGATTTCCAAAAATTACCTGAGAAAGAAATAGAGAAATTAAGGCATTCACTGGTATGCCCTGGTTGCCGTGAACAGGCATTCTACAGAAAAAAAAGTGTTGATGGTAAACAGGCCTGTTTTGGGTCCCGGTACTGCACCTGCAGGGAAAGTACACTCTCACCGCAACGACAAAGGGAAGTCAGAAATGCTTCTGAAGTTCAGCAGATAATCGCAGAGTCAGATACAATTAAAATAAGCTTCAATTTTGACAGTGCTTCTTCAGCAGGCAGCGAACCGTCTGGTTTAAGCGGGAAAACGGAGATAACCGGGACGGGGCACAATAAAGCTCACACCATAAAGTCAGAACAAAAGCGAGTTCCGACAGTTTCACTTCAAAAAATACTGCACAGCTTAATCCGGGGGACAGGACTGGCGACGTCTGATACGATCATCCCGTTCGGCGACTTCAAGTATAAAGCCAAAAATTTATTTGTGAAATTTCCTGATGCTGAACCCATGACTAAAAATGCACTCAGGTTTTACTGGGGGACGCTATATAACTCGAACAATGATATTGAATGGCTTAATCCTGCTGAATGCAGGGATGTTGGAATACCCTTAGGCGATCTGCGTGATGCAATAATCGAAAAATTTAATATTTCAGATTCTGAAAGTCTCGAAGGGGCTGCAATTATTTTTGCAGGTCGTTGTCACTGGAATAAAGATAAAACCAAAAGGATAATAAATATATATGACAGTGAACGTATATTCATTTCTTTAGCTGATTAACTATGGAAGGCATTGAATAAATTTATAGTAATCGCTTAGTTTCATATGACTGGCTGCCTCCTTTACGGTTAAAATATGCCAGAGTGATGCATGAACAACCAGGAACAGAAAGGAGAAGGACACGCAGTGACGCTGACAGAAAAATCGGGCCACCTGGCTTGGTGTGCCCTGGTGGCGCTTGCGCTGGCCAGACAAAAAGGTGATGTGTTATCACCGGCGCAGGAAAACCTTTTTCTCACACGCTGGCTGGCTACCGCACTGAAGCAACGGCGTTTTCCGCGTGATGTTGCCCCCGATATCGAGTGGCTTCTGAAACAGGGACGCCAGCTGGGCGTCAGCGCGAAGCTGGCCAGCAAGCTGAATTACCTCTGGCGCTCCTGCACTGGCGAGCTGACTGAACAGAACGATCTGTTCCGGCTGACCTATGCGCTGGAAACAGCGAAAGATATGCACTGGAACTACCGTCTGCTTAGCGATCGGGAATGGTCCGGCCGGAATGCTGTGGCGCTCAGTGCGGGCGTGAACGGCATTTATCTCTCACGGGCCAACCTCGATGTCGCTTTTGACGACAGCGGCCAACAGATAAATCCGCTGACAGCGCGTCTGACGGGAAACGTAGCGGGGGTGATGAAGCTGTTTCATCGCTGTGGCTGGCAAGCAGAGCCTGAGTCTGGTGCCTCCCTGCCCCACCAGTATACGCTTATAGCCGGACAGGGAGTGCCAGAAAAGGTGATTAGTGGCTGATCTGTGCCAGATCGTCTTCAGTCAGACCGGTCATTTTCATGACATTACTGAGGTATTAAAGCTTCATTATATTCTTTGCATTAGGATATTTTGCGGAGCTTGCTTCTGGCGTGAATCGAACCTTATCATTAAGGGCAAAGGTATTGATTCCGCCCTGCATAGCCCTATCCGCTCCATAAAAAATGGCCTGATTTTTGTCACTTTTGATCAACACATTCGCTGCAGTAATGTTTATTATTTCGCCCGTGTGTTCAGGATTGATTTTAACTCCTTTAGACCAGTCTTTTCTCACTTGCAAAGTGGGTAATGACTCCAACTTACTGATAGTGTTTTATGTTCAGATCATGCCCGATGACTTTGTCATGCAGCTCCACCGATTTTGAGAACGACAGTGACTTCCTGCCCAGCCTTGCCAGATGTTGCCTCAGATTCAGGTTATGCCGCTCAATGCGCTGCGTATATCGCTTGCTGATAACGTGCAGTTCTCCCTTCAGGCGTGATTCATAAAGCGGCCAGCCATCCGTCATCCATACCACGACCTCAAAGGCCGACAGCAGGCCCAGAAGACGCTCCAGAGTGGCCAGAGTGCGTTCACCGAATACGTGCGCCACAACCGTCCTCCGTATCCTGTCATACGCGTAAAACAGCCAGCGCTGACGTGATTTAGCACCGACGTAGCCCCACTGTTCGTCCATTTCAGCGCAGACAATCACATCACTGCCCGGTTGTATGCGCGAGGTTACCGACTGCGGCCTGAGTTTTTTAAGTGTCGTAAAACCGTGTTGAGGCCAACGCCCATAATGCGTGCACTGGCGCGACATCCGACGCCATTCATGGCCATATCAATGATTTTCTGATGCGTACCGGGTTGAGAAGCGGTGTAAGTGAACTGTAGCTGCCATGTTTTACGGCAGTGAGAGCAGAGATAGCGCTGATGTCCGGCAGTACTTTTACCGTTACGCACCACGCCTTCAGTAGCTGAACAGGAGGGACAGCCGATAGAAACAGAAGCCACTGGAGCACCTCAAAAACACCATCATACACTAAATCAGTAAGTTGGCACCATTACCGATGAGTCCCGACAACGCCATCAGCCTGACGATTATGCGCGTGACGCTATCCGCCATTATGGCCGTGATATCGGACGTTCCGTGCGCGCGAAGATGCGTCATGGTCACGACCTGCAGGAGTTTGCCGCCGTGTTTACCCGTGGCCTGGAATCGCGGGTTTACGAAATGGAGACCGTTTCGGCCAGCCCGTCAGAGTTTATTGTGCTGTTCCATTATTGCCCTTACGTCAATTGCTGGCGCCAGCAGGGACGCGATGCCCGGCAGATTGAGACGCTGTGTGATATCTGCATGGAGGGGGATCATGCGTTAACCGATGCGCTTGATGGCGTGCAGCTAGCGGTTGAGACGGCGCTGGCGCGGGGGGATGCCGCCTGCCGCCTGCGTTTCTATCAGTCTCAGGAGGCTTCATGACAACATTAAAATGGGATCACGCTGTTCAGTTTGTGAACCAGCCGGACGAGGCGATTGCAACGTTTGCCGGGCAGGGGCTCAACGCGTTTGCCGGTGGGCGTCACCCTGGCTGGGGAACCTGGAATGCGCTCAGTTATTTCGGGCTTACCTACATCGAGTTTCTCGCCATTTACGATTATGTTGAGCTGGCTTCGGCGCAGGCCGATTTTTTGCTCTCCCGTGATGCGGCGCAACTCTTGCCCGAAAACCTGGTGCTGCACCGGGTAGCGTTGCGCACGGATGATATTGACCAGACGCATGCAGAGTTGCGCAGTCAAGGGTTACAGGTCTCGCCAATTGTTAACGGCCAGCGCAACGACCCGCAAGGAAACGTCATTAGCTGGCGTATTTTTACCATTGATGGGGATTTTAACGGCCTGCCGTATCCCTTTGTTCTGCAATGGGGAGAAGATGATAACGCACGGCTAACGCGGCTACGCGCTCAGGGGCTCGACAAGCCGCATCCGGCAGGCGAAGTGACATTACAGAGCGCCATTTTTGAGGTGCAGGATCCGCAGGCCGCGCGTGAGCACTGGCACGCGTTGTTCGGTTTTAATGAACTGTCTGAAGGTCTGTCCGCAGGACAGCAGCGCTTTCTCTTTCGTCAGGGGGAGGCCAATCGATTAGTCGAACTGGTTTTTAACGCCTCTGATCCGTCGCTGAAAGGCCAGCGTTTTCGCGTCGGTCGCGGTGAATATCGCTTTCAATAAGGCGTTGCCGCTCATGGCAAATGTACATTTTATTGGTGCCGGCCAAATGGCGGAAGCCATTATCCACGCCCCGCTGGCGGCGAAAACATGCAATAGCCCGTCACGGTGAAAGCACGTCCACTTCCTTCAGGCCGCCATTGATGCGAAAAGCGACGCGTTGCGGGTGATTCACCGAGACCAGATACTCAATCGGCTGATGCTGGCTATCGTAAATCACACCACGGTAGACCAGCGCCGGGCTCTCTGGTTTCGCCTGCAACAGTTGATGCTCCTCTTCGCTCATCGCCGCTGCCCGGATGGTTCCTTCATCGTACACATCGTGAATAGCGTAACGTTCAGCCAGCAGGCGATAAAGCGACCCTTCTTTTTCTAACATATCAGCGCTCAAATCCGCGACACGGGCTTGAGGTAAGTAACTGGTTTCGATGCAGAAAGGGTGTCCATCAGCCAGGCGCAGGCGTTTGATCATGACTAAAGGATCGCCCTCTTCAATGTGCAGTAGCCGTGCAATGCGGGCGCTGGCCGCGGAAATATGGAAGTAGATCAACTGGCTGCTGGGCACTGCGCCATTCAATTCAAGAATTTTACTGATGCCCAGCGCAGGCTGTAGCGGGCGTTCAATCGCCGTATCGACCAACCAGGTTCCCTGATTCCCCCGTCTTTCCAGCACGCCTTCGTCAATCAATTCAGTGATGATTTTTCGCACTGTCACACGGCTGATACCCAACACCTCGCTTAATTCGCGCTCTGCGGGGATCTGATCGCCGCTGTTGAAATCGGGTGAATTGAGCATTCCGAGTAGTTTTTTGCGCGCGTCGAGATAGCTCCTGCGCGGCCTTCTGGTCTGTTTTACTGGGCTGGTCATGGTCTGTTTTGTGTCGGTTATGGAAAGCAAAAAATAGGAAATCAATCAGTTGATTATACAAAATAAAAATCATTTATATCGGTATGGCGTGACACTAAGCATAACATACCACGACAATTTTTTTGGTTATTATTCGCGAATTATTGTTGCTATATCCGCCAGATCGAGCGTATATCAATCTTCGTGGTATATTTTTTGGTATGTTTAAACATTGGGGGGAACAGCTATGAAAATTAAAAAAGCCATCGCCGGGCTTGCTTCAGCGATAGCCATGTTAGGCTGCATTCACACGTCGGCGGCGGCGGATCAGCTGCGTTTCGGTATCGACCCGACCTTCCCACCGTTTGAATCGAAAAATGCCAATGGTCAGCTCATCGGTTTCGATATCGACCTTGGTAATGCGATTTGCGCGGAGATGAAGGTGCAATGCTCCTGGGTACAGAACAGCTTCGACGGGCTTATTCCGGCACTTCAGGCAAAGAAATTTGATGCCATTCTTTCTTCTCTGTCGATCACTGATGAACGTAAAAAAGCCATCTCTTTCAGTGACAAACTCTTCAATACTCCCGCATTCCTGGTGACCGCTAAAGGCAGTTCGCTCGCCCCCACGGCGGCATCGCTGAAAGGTAAACGTATTGGCGTCCAGCAGGGTTCGGTATTTGAAAGTTATGCCAACAAATACTGGCGCAACGCGGGCGTTGAGGTGGTTGCTTATCCGGATGCGGAATCGGTCTATGCCGATCTGATTAATGGCCGCCTTGATGGCACGCTCGATGATGCGGTGGTGATCACTGAAGCGCTGTTGAGCAAACCCCAGGGCCAAAAGTTCACGCTAATCCAGCCGCAAGTCAAAGATGATGAGATCTTTGGGCCCGGCACCGGGATCGGGTTACGGCAGGATGATATAGATTTGCAGGCCCGTTTTAACAAGGCGATCGCCGCGATTCGCGCCAACGGAACCTATGATCGTTTAGCGAAAAAATACTTCAATTTCAATATCTACGGTGATTAACCCCATGCAGACCCAACCCATCATTACCTCCCTGATGAGCAGCCATTTTCAGGATAAGCCGCTGCGTCAGGTTTTCCTGGTCGCTTGCGGTGGCTCGCTGGTCGATATGTATCCTGCTCATTATTTCCTCAATGAGCAGAGTGAAAATCTGCGCTCATGGATGATGACTGCCAATGAATTTGTGCATGCTGCACCGCGCGCGTTAGGTGCCTCGTCACTCGTGATTGTCTGTTCGCATGGTGGCAACACGCCAGAGTCTGTGGCTGCGGCTCAACTGGCAAAAAACCGTGGTGCCGCCACTATCACGCTTACGCACAATGCGGAAGCGGAACTGCTGCAATGGGCCGACCATAACCTGTTATATAAATGGGGTGATGATACGCTGGTCACCGAAAACCCGATGGCGCTGATCCTCAGCCTGTGCATGGATACGCTGTATCAGGTGGAAGATTTTGCCGAATGGCAGGCTTTCCAGCATGGCTTTGCGCAAATCGATACGGTGATCCGCCAGGCCCGCGCTAAGGTGGTAACCCGTTGCGCCGCGTTCGCAGAACGCTATCAGCATGAGTCCCTGTTCTATGTGCTTTCGAGTGGCGCCTCATACGGGCATGCCTATGGATTCGCCATCTGCTCACTGATGGAAATGCAGCGTCTCGATGCCGCTTCTATTCACAGCGGCGAGTTCTTTCATGGCCCATTTGAAGTCACCGATAATCACGTACCCTTTATCCTCCTGATGAATGAAGGCCGCACACGTGCTCTGGATCAGCGTGCGCAGGCGTTCCTGAATCGTTATAACGACAAAACAGAGGTTGTGGACGCCCGCGAGTTGGGCCTGAATGCGCTGCCTGCATCAGTGGTGGACTACTTTAACCCGGTGCTGTTTTACAGCATCATGTGCGACTACCGTGCGGCACTGGCTGATATCCGCCAGCATCCGCTCTCAACCCGCCGCTATATGGGCGTGGTGGATTACTAAGGGCGGCGATCAATGAAAGTCATTGGCATAGGCGACAACGTTGTCGATAAATATGAACACCGGCGTGTACGGTATCCTGGAGGCAACGCGCTCAATTTCAGCGTGTATGCGGCGATGCTGGATGCATCGGCTGCCTATCTGGGCATTTTTGGTAACGATGCGGCGGCTGACCATGTGATGCGTGCGCTGGCAAAGTTCGGCATCGATATACGCCATTGCCGTCAGGTTGCGGGTGAAAATGGCTATGCGCGGCTGACGATTGAACAGGGGGAACGGGTGTTTCTCGGTTCGAATCTCGGCGGTGTGCGTCAGACGGAATCGATGGACTTTATTTTGCAACAGATGGACTGGCTTAATGATTTCTCGCTGATCCACACCAGCAGCTACAGCTATATTGATGCGCAACTACCTGCGCTGGCAACGTTATCCGGATGGCTTTCATATGATTTCTCAGATGATTTTGTCATCGCACAGGCGCTGCCATTATGCCGCTGGCTCGACGCGGCATTTTTCTCCTGTGCGGGATGGTCGCTGGTAGAAACGCGTGAACTTCTGGTGCAGGCGGTGCAGGCAGGCAGCGGTTTGGCGGTCGCGACGCGTGGCGAGCAAGGTGCACTTCTGTTCGATGGTAAAGACTGGTATCAGCAGGAGCCGGAGACGGTAACACCAGTGGATACATTAGGTGCGGGTGATGCGTTTATCACTGCGTTTCTGCTCCATTTACGTCAGCACGGTAATATCACCGCAGCACTGCAGGCTGCTGCGCATTTTGCAGCGAGAATTTGCCTGGTGGACGGCGCCTTCGGCGAAGGCGAAGCTTATTAATCCCGCAGGAATGTCTCCGCTTTTGAGTGGATTCCCCTTCGTTAATGGGAACCGCTCATTCTGCTGTTTTTGCAGCAAAAATGATGGTCCTGCTCAACGAGCAAACTTGATGCCGGCTTCGGTAAGTCTGGCGTTTCGTTAATATTATTTCTGATTGCCGATCTGATGATAAAAGGCGCTGCCACTTATTATTGAAGTATGTAAGTAACTGATTACTTGTGTGTGCTGGTTAATTAAAGGACAATACCCTTAGTAAAGTGGTGGGTTTATCGCCGGGAGCTTACTTCATTAAGGATAAAGCATGCTGATGGATCAGTCTGCATTCACCGGGAAAGGTTCCTTATCCCGTTATACGCTGGATATTAATAACAGTACCGTCAGACCGGATGTCTTACGGTTCAGGGGAACAGAAGCCCTGAGTCAGCCTTTTTCATGGCGTATTGAATTCACCACGCCACAGGTTGTTCAGGGCGAGGACGTATTGCTGAAATACGCCAGTTTCCATATGCAGGGCTGCAAAGCGGTGCATGGCATCATTACCGGTCTTGAATGGCTCTCCACCAGTGCTGACCAGTCACATTACGCTGTGACTCTGCAATCACGCCTTGCTCTGCTCTCCCGCTCACGTCGCTGTGCTATTTACCAGAACCTTTCTGTACCTGAAGTGGTGGCGCAGGTGCTGCGTTCTCACGGGCTGGAAGGGGCGGATTTTGCGTTTACACTTTCCCGGCATTATCCGGTTCGTGAACTGATAACCCAGTGGCGTGAAACCGACCTGCAGTTTATTCAGCGCATTCTGTCTGACGTGGGCATCTGGTTCCGTCAGGAGATAAACGACGTCACAGAGCTGGATGTGACGATCTTCGGCGACAGCCAGCTCCACTATATCTTTAACGGTGCCCTGCCATACCATGAACCTTCCGGCCTGCATGATGGGGCGGAACTCTGCTGCTGGGGAGCGCGTTCATGGCATAACGTGGTGACGGAGAACGTTTCGGCCCGTGATTACAATTATCGTACAGCACGGGATCCAATGGATGTCGCTGTCTCAGTGCGTTCTCCTGCCGTCATGACAGGCGAGCATTACCGTTATACCGAACCTTATCTCAACGCCGGAGATGATTCTGACCCGGAGCCTGCAACTGAAAGCGGAGCCTTTTATGCCCGCATTCGCCATGAGCGCGAGCTGAATCAATCCGCTTACCTTCACCTGTTCAGCAACGCTTACTGGCTGAGTCCGGGGAGGGTGTTTGATCCCGTTGGTGCAAAGCTGCACGACCTTAAAGACGGGGTGATTGTCGCCTTTACATCGTATCGCGGTTCGCGGGACGCCCGCCTGTATGTGTCGGTGTGGGGAATGCGGTAATGGTGCCAACTTACTGATTTAGTGTATGATGGTGTTTTTGAGGTGCTCCAGTGGCTTCTGTTTCTATCAGCTGTCCCTCCTGTTCAGCTACTGAAGGCGTGGTGCGTAACGGTAAAAGGGGTCTGACGCTCAGTGGAACGAAAACTCACGTTAAGCGATTGTGGCTGAGAAAAACCAAAGGATCCGGCGAGGATCCTTTGGTGTGCTGACATGACCAGTTTCTTTTGGGATATTTTTTCCCTGCATGAAGTCCTTTATGTCCTGATCATAATGCCATTAAAAATTCTATGCTATGGCTTCGCTATTTTAGACATTCCCTAACAGCTTTGTCTAAATCCGCCACATAAATTGGGGTAGGATGCCCAGATTTCATTTTCCATACAGTATATCCTCCCTTTGTTGCTTTGCCGCGCAGCTCTGTCTGCTTTCCTTCTGTGATAAATCTCACTAGAATCTTACTCCGACCATCTTCATGAATATTAAAAAGCTTGCGCGCTACGGCATCAGTCAATAGATGGCCCCCCTTGGTATCAAGGCAATAGACAAGGTCTGACTTCCATACTAAAAAGTCTGGATAAAATGAGCTTGTATCACCCTCTGTCAATAGTGGGATATGAAAACCGCCACTGCTCAGGTTTCTGTGCCAAGGGGCTTTGTTGAATAAATCGAACTTTTGCTGAGTTGAAGGATCAGATCACGCATCCTCCCGACAACACAGACCATTCCGTGGCAAAGCAAAAGTTCAGAATCACCAACTGGTCCACCTACAACAAAGCTCTCATCAACCGTGGCTCCCTCACTTTCTGGCTGGATGATGAGGCGATTCAGGCCTGGTATGAGTCGGCAACGCCTTCATCACGGGGAAGGCCCCAGCGCTATTCTGATCTCGCCATCACCACCGTTCTGGTGATTAAACGCGTATTCCGGCTGACCCTGCGGGCTGCGCAGGGTTTTATTGATTCCATTTTTGCCCTGATGAACGTTCCGTTGCGCTGCCCGGATTACACCAGTGTCAGTAAGCGGGCAAAGTCGGTTAATGTCAGTTTCAAAACGTCCACCCGGGGTGAAATCGCACACCTGGTGATTGATTCCACCGGGCTGAAGGTCTTTGGTGAAGGCGAATGGAAAGTCAGAAAGCACGGCAAAGAGCGCCGTCGTATCTGGCGAAAGTTGCATCTTGCTGTTGACAGCAACACACATGAAGTTGTCTGTGCAGACCTGTCGCTGAATAACGTCACGGACTCAGAAGCCTTCCCGGGCCTTATCCGGCAGACTCACAGAAAAATCAGGGCAGCCGCGGCAGACGGGGCTTACGATACCCGGCTCTGTCACGATGAACTGCGCCGCAAAAAAATTAGCGCGCTTATTCCTCCCCGAAAAGGAGCAGGTTACTGGCCCGGTGAGTACGCAGACCGCAACCGTGCCGTTGCTAATCAGCGGCTGAGCGGAAGCAATGCACGGTGGAAATGGACAACGGAATATAACCGTCGCTCGATAGCGGAAACGGCAATGTACAGAATTAAGCAGTTGTTGGGAGATTCACTGACGCTGCGTGACTACGATGGTCAGGTTGCGGAGGCTATGGCCCTGGTACGAGCGCTGAACAAAATGACGAAAGCAGGTATGCCTGAAAGCGTGCGTATTGCCTGAAAACACAACCCGCTACGGGGGAGACTTACCCGAAATCTGATTTATTCAACAAAGCCGTTTTGCAGGCGTAACGTTCGTATTAGCTCATGTTTAGCCTTATCTGCCTGCCGACCAGCATACTTACCTTCTAATCTGGCTTTTTCAACACCCTCTTTCTGTCGTCGGCGACGATCCTCATAGTCTTTTCGAGCGATAGCGGCCAACATGTCCAGCATCATGCCATTAACAGCCCGCAGCATACTTCTCGTGAAGTCATCCGAAGCAGTATGAGTAAGAGCAATATGACTGGTAGGAAGGTCAAGACTAATGACCGATAGCTCCTTTTCAAACATACGTCGTTTGAGTGTGTCCCAGTCACCATCACTGAGGCGAGAAAGGCGATCTACCTGCTCAATAAGAATCACATCACCTGATTCCATATCAGACAGCATCCGATTAAGTTCCGGACGGTCGAGCGATGCTCCCGATGCGTTTTCAACATACCAGCCGGCAATACGTTGGCCATGATGCGCCGCAAATTCCTTCAGCCTGTTTTTTGCGCGAAGCGCATCCTGTTCAATTGTCGACGCGCGAAGATACGCATAAATGTACATTTTATCGCCTTCGGTAACTTTTAAGTGGTATTAGAATTTTAAGTAACTTTTGAATAGTATCTTAGCAGGGTTTTAGATTCTAAGTCGCTAGTATATTTTGGGGGTACCCAAATGTGACAGGCTGACGCGCCCACTGGGCTTGTCCAACCCTTCGCCTGCTCAGATGCAAGCTCTGAACAGACTCACGGTTTGCGTAGTGGGTCAACAAAATCAATTACGATCACCAGAAATAATCAAAATGTGATTTCGCATGCGAAATCTATTGCATATCATTATTGATACTCTAATGTTTATCTGTATACTGTTTATGTCGTCATGAAAGCTCGACAACAAACGCAGTGGCAGATAGCTGCTTCTGCACCTGGCGAAACGCCTGACTCACAGGAGTGTGTATGAAATCCCGCAATGAATTCATTTCATTATTGAAATACGCTTTCAAGCCGTGCCGCCTCTTCTCAAACATTTCGCATGCGAAATCTTAAGGACTGTTACATGACACTGAAAATTGGACCTATCGGAAAACTGATCGTTGTATGTAGTCAGAAGGGCGGAATCGTTAAATCGCAGTCATCCAGTGAAATTGCACATGATCTTCGTAAAGCTGGTTTCCGCGTGCTTGAAATTGATATGGACTGGACAACTGGTCTGACGGAGAGAGCTTTCCCCGATGACTTACCTTACGAGATAGAACGCGAACCTTTAAGTAACAGTTTTACACCCGGCGAGGCGAATACATATCAGCTTTTCTTTCCGGAAACAGAGGTTCGACCGATTGAACTTCCTGGCGGGCGTTTCTTTATCGGTGCAACCAGTGAACTTAATGAAATTAACTACCGCAACAGCGACTGCATGTTCGACTTCAGGGACCGTATTGAAGAACTGAAGAAACAGTTTGATTTTATTATTGCTGATTCAGCGCCATCATATTCAAATGTTATGATCGCAGCGCATATGTCAGCTGATTACCTTCTTATACCTACCCTGCTGGAGAAGCAGGCCCGTAATGCAGTTGGTAAACAACTTACTTATATGCAGAAAATTAAGCGGAACTATAATCCTTCGCTGCAATTCATGGGGACTTATGTGACTCAGACGCAGGTAAAAAATTATAAAAAACCGCTTAAAGAAGGATATCTGGGGCCCATTGATACACTGAATCTAAATCTCCTCATCGAGATTCTTCAAGGAAAAGGCTATTCCGAAGAATACATTCTCGCCTATATATCATTTGTACCTGCTGCTGCAAAAGAAGCGATCGAACTTGGTCTCTCCTTTGATGAATATGACCCTAAGTGTCTTCCTGCAATTCAGTATAAAGAACTTACCCAGAAAATTATTATGCTCGCAGGAGGTAAGTAATGGCCAAGAAACCTTTTATGAAGCGACTCCAGGCGCAGCAGGAAATGAAAAAAAATGCTGCCGTTGTTTCTGATATTGAACAGGTCATTGCAAATAAACAGCCAGATGAGCAGAGCCATGATATAGCTGCGCACAAGATTATGGCGGATATTGCCCGCCCGGATATCGAACCTGATGGACAGATAATCCGCGTAGATATAAATCTGGTTTATGCTGAAGAACAAGTGCGACCTGAAGAAGACTTCGAGGAAGATATCATTGATGGTATGTCTGATACCTTCGAAACGATAGGGATGCTTACCCCACCTCGTTGTTATCCTCGTGACAGACGTGGCTACCAAATATGGTTAGGCGAAACGCGTGTTCGCACTGCCCGCAAACGTGGTGATACCCACATTGATATTTATGTTGGTAAACCACCACGGGAAAGAAAAGAACGTATCATCGGTCAGCTCATTGAAAACCTGCAGCAGTCTGGTTTGAAACCATTAGCGACTGCAAAATCGTTCTATGAGCTCAAGCATGAGTTCAATATGACGGGTGAGCAAATCGCAAAAACAATGGGTAAGCCTACCTCATTTGTCAGTAAACACCTTCGTCTCATTGATGCACCAGAAAATGTTACCGCCCTTCTCCGGGATAAAGTCACATCCGATGTCGATCTGGCATACACACTGATACAGGTAAATGAAAAGTCTCCCGAAGAGGCCGAGAAGCTTATCGCGGCTGCGCGGGAGTCAGGTATTTCACGTGCGCAGGTTAAAGCTGTTCTTGATGCAGTTAAGAACAAAAGCAAAGGTGAGATTTCGCATGCGAAATCTAAGGCTCGGAACAAAAAGCCTACCAAGCCTTTGGACAGCAATTCAGATGTAAAAACCTGGCAGGTTGTTGTCGAGATAGACGGTCAGCAAGGGGTAATAATGACTGATCGTGCGCCAGACAAAGCGGGGTATGTGTGGGTGAAAATGGACATTGGTGAGATTTCAGTTGAGGCTTCTGAACTACGCGTCAAAGGGATGCGCTCTCAGTGATGAAATCAACCCCGTTCACCGAAATGGCCACGGCATTCCGTGGCCAAATTGTCCGCCACTGGGCGCTTCGTTATCCCGGAACGCAATCCGAAGCAGCTGCCGCATTAACAGAAGCGGCTATCAATCTAGGATACGTTACAAGAAGCAGGCCCGTACCCGGCGCGGCGTTACTTTCATGGGCCTCTAACCCAGCTGAAACTCCGTTGTGGGCAGCTCAGACGGCGTTAACATTGATGCTCAGCATCGGCTGGAAGCCCGAAAGTAACCAGGACTGGTGTGGTATGTCGGCGCTGATATTCAGAGCTAATCGTACACTTCCACTTGAGCAGTTAGTCGCTTCCTTGCCTGATAGCATAGACAGGCAAACTGCTACCGGATGGTTCGTGGCAGCAATTGAAGAGGATGCCAGCTACCGTTACAACAGGAAATCCACATGACCTTTCAAGAGCTTGATGCTTGTATCGCAGGCTCTGGCAGACGTTCTATCGCTTCTGCATTAATCGCTTTTATTCTTGATGCGCTTGATGACGGACAGGATGGAGTTGATCTTGATACCTTCCAGAGCCACACGCGCTTCGTTCGTAATAATGTAACCACGGTAGCCAGTTACCTGCAGCTTCATGGAATTATCCATATACTGTATTACCGTGATGGTGCTGCAGAACGTCAGTATGAGTCCGTTAATAATTACGGGCGGTGGGCAAAGCAGCACTATCGTCCTTCTGAGGCTCTTATACAGCTGCATCGACGTGATTAAATCAAAAGATTTCGCATGCGAAATCTGTCTAACCTAAGGAATAAACAGAGTGCCGGGTTCAAAGAGAATTTGTAGGCAGTGTCTGAACGATGACCGTTATCTGAACAACATCATCGCAAGCGATCCTGATGCCTCAGAATCATGCGATTATTGTGACTCCGAAGAGATGACGATGTCGATGGAAACACTGGCTGAAAAGGTCGACTGGTTGATTGAAAACTATTATCGGGGCGGAGAATATAACCATTATCTGGAAGAGTATGAAGGTGAACCTCTCTTCTCTGTTCTGGAGCAAGAGGTCACAGTCAATGATAATATCATCAATGATTTATCGGAACTGCTCGACGAGTTATGGTTTGACTGGAGCTCACATGAAAGAAAATATGGTGATGAGCCGCATTTTGTTGAAGCTGTAACCATCTCAGGAAATCTTTCCAGAAAATGGAATTCAATGGAAAGGAAACTTCGGGAGAGTAATCGATTTTTTAATATGGACGCGATGGCAACTTTCGAAGAGGTTTTTACTTACCTTCACGAAAATCATCCCTCAGCATTCATCGATTTTGGGCCTAACAAACCAATTTTCCGTGGTCGTATTTTTCAGTCAGAGGATGCACTTGAAATCGCATTACGTATGCCCGAGTCTAGTTTCGGTCCTCCTCCTCCTGAACTGACACCTTCCGGCAGAATGAATGCTAGAGGTATCTCAGTCTTCTATGGCGCTACGTCCAGAAAAAATGCCATATCCGAAGTGCGGCCACCTGTAGGTAGTTATGTTGCTGTTGCTGAGTTCACTTTGTTGCGGACAGTCAGATTACTCGACCTCTCCAGTCTGAAAGGGCTGGCTGTTAACGGATTTAGTCGCTTTGATCCGGAGTATCTACTTCGATATGAACGCAGTAGTTTTATTCAGAATCTCTCCAGAAAACTTGTTATGCCGGTTGTTCCTGAGCTTGAAGAAACAAATTACTTGTTGACGCAAGCTATCGCTGATTATCTCTCAACATTTGAGCGTTGCGAACTCGATGGGATACTGTTTACTTCCGCGCAAAAGCCAAAGGAAAGCACAGACCCTTCTGTCATGAATATTATCCTGTTTCATAAATCGTCTGGGGTACTGAATGCAGACCGAAGGTTCCGGGAAGCTGAAGTAAATATGTATCAGCACGATGAGGATATTTCATACTTTGACCCAGAGATAAGGACGACTCCCGATGATTTCCGTCGTGAATTTAAGGTGCTATCAAGTAAGAAAAATAGGGAAGATATACTTGAGCTAAAACTCGATGGCATAGAAGTTCATAAAATAGAGGGTGTTGATTACTCCACATCAGAAACAACAGTCACGCACTATTTAACGGAAGGCCGCACAAAAGAAGTGATTTCGCATGCGAAATCTGGCTATTCGGATGACGAATTCTGACGGGTAGATGTAACCCAGATTTCGCATGCGAAATCTTTCGGTGGCAGATCATCTTATCATTGCTATCGGGAGATCATTCCAGCGCGTTGTGTACGCAGGGGAAAGCATTTCTCGTTTCATTTGCCACTCAGGAGCAATGCCTCGTCCCGCAAACCACACTTTTCCCAGTCCTGAATGGTTAATGCCGTCCACCACTTTCATCAGCTGGTTACTGTTGCTCCGGGGCTGAGTATCATCGAAGAGGTTCAGCTGCGAAACCCCGGTAGGAGTGAAATCATTGAGCATGCAACCTGCTTTTGCATACCGATGGCCATTCACCCAGATCCGATCCAGTGCTTTCACCGCTGCGGCTATGATGTCCCTGGTATCCTGCGTGGGAGTCATCAGCTTTTCACTGGCCACATTCCCGTAATACGGTTCGTTCACAGCGAACGGTGACGTCTTCACAAAAACGGCAATATGCCTGCAGAACTGACGCTCACCGCGCAGCTTTTCAGCTGCACGCTCAGCGTACTGACAAACTGCCTGGCGCATGGCTTCATACGTCGTGACACGCTCCCCAAAGGACCGGCTGCAGACAATCTGCTGTTTTGGCGGCGGCGCTTCTTCAAGCGAAATACAGCTTTCTCCGTTGAGTTCCCGAACGGTTCTCTCCAGCACAACGCTGAAATTTTTCCTGATAAATACAGGGTTCGCGCGCGCCAGCTGCAGTGCAGTTGTTATCCCCATTGTGCTCAGTTTCTTTGAGATCCTGCGGCCAACCCCCCAGATTTCGTCTACTGGCTGCAGTGACAACAGTTTCTCCGTTCGTTTTGGATTGCCAGAAGTCAGAGC
This sequence comes from Enterobacter sp. QK-SA4, assembly GCF_056856775.1. Lineage (NCBI taxonomy): Bacteria > Pseudomonadati > Pseudomonadota > Gammaproteobacteria > Enterobacterales > Enterobacteriaceae > Enterobacter > Enterobacter sp. QK-SA4. Next base: position 83,418 of record NZ_JBXFXH010000003.1, on the reverse strand, counting down.
AAGCACGCCACCAAACTGCCGCCATTCCTTAGACGCCCATTGCGCGCTTTTAGCCAGCGTTTTGGTCGGCCCCATCCCGACGCCGATTGTCAGCCCGGTACCGGAGCGCACGTGCTCGCGCAGCTGCCGGCCGAAGTCCTCAAAATTAATGCAGCGGTCTATGCCGCGAATGTCCAGAAACATCTCGTCGATGCTGTACTGCTCCACGCGCGGCGCCAGCTCCTCGAGATGAGACATAACCCTGTTCGACAGCGATGCATAAAGCTCGTAATTGCTCGAGAACGTGATGACCGGCTCCGGGAATTGTGCCGTCTTCAGCTGGAACCAGGGGACGCCCATCTTAATGCCCAGCCGTTTCGCTTCGGCGCTGCGCGCGATGACGCAACCATCGTTGTTACTGAGCACCACAACGGGCCTGTTACGCAGGTCCGGACGAAACACCTTTTCACAGCTCGCATAGAACGAATTCACATCAGCAAGCGCGAACATCAGTTAGTACCCCGCGTCTTATGTATGAATGCCATCACCACGCCGAATATCTGCAGTTCCTCCGGGTAGAGAGTGGGGTAGGCGGGATTCATCGGCAGCAGGGCGATTCGGGGTTTAAGTTGCAGGCGTTTAACGGTGAACTCGCCATCTGTTTCCGCGATGACAATATCCCCCTGCATGGGTTTTTCGGCTTTATCGACAACCATTAAATCGCCGGAGTGCAGGCCCATGTCTTTCATCGAATCGCCAATGGCCCGGACAAAGTAGGTCGCGCTGGGGCGACGGATACAGTAGGCATTCAGATCCAGTTCGTCTTCGGTATAGTCCGCGGCCGGTGACGGAAAACCTGCTGGACAGCGCTCTGTGAAAAGTGGTGCGGTGGACAGTGCTGGCTCAGATGCGGGAGTGACAAAAAGGATCATGGCATACCTCTTAAAATACCTGTTTTTATATACAGCATTATTTAAGATATTTCCCGTCCTGCAAGGAGAATTTTACCTGCTCCTGCCAGGTTATTGTTCTGGCAGATAAAACAGGCTCTGGGTTATCCACAGAAACGGTGCATAACCCTGTGAGTGGATGCCGGGTATCTCACCGTCTGCTAAGCCAGTGGCTCTATAAATTCCCTGCCCTGGTTCCGGGGATTGCCAACAGCCCGGCTGACGGGGTGCCATGTGAAATCTTCGGCGGAAAGGCTGCCCTCACGGGCAATGTCTTCCGCCTCTTTACCGGTTGTGTTTTCGCTGAGCCATTTACGTGCGGCAGCCGGTGAGTACACGAGCGGTCGCCGATCGTGAATGTCCAGCAGTCCCTCATCCGCAGCTGCCGTGACGATCAGGAACCCTTCCTGGTCATTGCCGTTCTCAAAAGGTGGTTTCCCGATGGCAGCGAGCAGGAGTGGATTTCCGTCCTTACGGTAAATGAAAAACGGCTGTTTCACGCCGTTTTGCTGTTTCCACTCGAACCAGCCGTCGGCAAAAACAATGGCCCGTCCGTGCTCCCAGAGTGGCCTGAACATCCGGCTGCCGGCCGCAGTTTCACTTCTGGCGTTGATGAGAGCGGGCTTGTTCCACCACTCCGGTGCATAACCCCAGTGAACAGGAGCAAGATGCAGCTGCGAGCGGCGTTCACTCAGCAGCAATACCCTGGTTCCGGGCGCAACGGGCACTGTTGCAAAGTTAGCGATGAGGCAGCCTTTTGTCTTATTCAAAGGCCTTACATTTCAAAAACTCTGCTTACCAGGCGCATTTCGCCCAGGGGATCACCATAATAAAATGCTGAGGCCTGGCCTTTGCGTAGTGCACGCATCACCTCAATACCTTTGATGGTGGCGTAAGCCGTCTTCATGGATTTAAATCCCAGCGTGGCGCCGATTATCCGTTTCAGTTTGCCATGATCGCATTCAATCACGTTGTTCCGGTACTTAATCTGTCGGTGTTCAACGTCAGACGGGCACCGGCCTTCGCGTTTGAGCAGAGCAAGCGCGCGACCATAGGCGGGCGCTTTATCCGTGTTGATGAATCGCGGGATCTGCCACTTCTTCACGTTGTTGAGGATTTTACCCAGAAACCGGTATGCAGCTTTGCTGTTACGACGGGAGGAGAGATAAAAATCGACAGTGCGGCCCCGGCTGTCGACGGCCCGGTACAGATACGCCCAGCGGCCATTGACCTTCACGTAGGTTTCATCCATGTGCCACGGGCAAAGATCGGAAGGGTTACGCCAGTACCAGCGCAGCCGTTTTTCCATTTCAGGCGCATAACGCTGAACCCAGCGGTAAATCGTGGAGTGATCGACATTCACTCCGCGTTCAGCCAGCATCTCCTGCAGCTCACGGTAACTGATGCCGTATTTGCAGTACCAGCGTACGGCCCACAGAATGATGTCACGCTGAAAATGCCGGCCTTTGAATGGGTTCATGTGCAGCTCCATCAGCAAAAGGGGATGATAAGTTTATCACCACCGACTATTTGCAACAGTGCCGGAATTTGGTATCAGCGTTCCGCGAGGTGCTGCCGTTATTAGTCGACTGAGTACCCTTCTTGAGGACAGTAGTTTGCCTCTTTATCTCAGCCAGTTACTGCTGAAATTACAACAGCATTATCACTATCTTGTTGAGCAGATTAAAGATCTGGAATCTCAGTTGAAACGAAAGTTGGACGAAGATGAGGTTGGACAGCGCTTGCTGAGTATTCCCTGCGTTGGAACGCTGACTGCCAGTACTATTTCAACTGAGATTGGCGACGGGAAGCAGTACGCCAGCAGCCGTGACTTTGCGGCGGCAACAGGGCTGGTACCCCGACAGTACAGCACGGGAGGTCGGACGACATTGTTAGGGATTAGCAAGCGGGGCAACAAAAAGATCCGAACTTTGTTGGTTCAGTGTGCCAGGGTATTCATACAAAAACTGGAACACCAGTCTGGCAAGTTGGCCGACTGGGTCAGGGAGTTGTTGTGTCGGAAAAGCAACTTTGTCGTCACCTGTGCTCTGGCAAACAAGCTGGCCAGAATAGCCTGGGCACTGACGGCGCGACAGCAAACTTACGAAGCATAAAGGCAGAAATACACCAGTTTAAACAATCATTCATCTGGTTTTGCGAATACTGATATTGATGATACTAACGGCCCACCGGCCTGTTGAGGAACCTGTAAAACGGAAAGGCTCATTGAAGCCGTATATTTTCTGGAGGTTCATCAGGCGCGGAACTCATCGAGGCGCGGGAATAAAATCCCATTCAGACGCCGGATAGATTCAAGCAAGCCAACTTGTCGTCAAAATCGGTGTTGCAAAAACGGGAGTGACCATAGATTCCGTTTTCTGAGACGACCCCTGATATGAGCAGGCTGTCGAGTGCTGATTTATGCTGCTTTTCCAGTTGCGCGGTAAGTGTCGAAAATACCGATCTGTTAGCGAGCGTGACGACTTCGGCAAGCGTCCGTTCGATCACTTCAACAGAAGGGAAAATAACATTATTGTTATGTAGCCAGCTGAGCATTTCTTCCGCCAGCATAAATCCTTTGTCAGTTCGCATGGCATAGGGGTGCAGATGACGGATACAGTCTTTTTGCATTGACCGGCTGAACGGGGATAGCTCCAGGTAGCGATAAAGTTCGGTCAGATGTTCCCAGCGGGTTTGCTCTCTGGATGCATATTCCGGCCATAAATCAGGCTGAAGTTTCAGTCGGGAAGCAACCCTGGATACAACGCCATTGTGAGGAGCACTGCTTTTGTCCGGAATAAATCCAGGTCCACGCAGATAACAGAGTAATACAGCAAAGCCCAGGCGATTCGCTGGCCTTCGGTGCTTATTAATGAGCGCAATATCCGGTTCGTTCAGAAAACACATTCGGGTCAGAATAATTTCATCATCTGGTATAACCAGTAAGCGTTCCTGCTCTTCGCTGCTCAGTATCTGTCGCCGTGGCATAAATGCCTCCCTCGCGTATAGTTTTCATCTGTTATTTGTTCGCTGTGACCGAAACCGGTCGGTTTCGTACACCACTTACAGCACATGTCCGAAACTTAGTGAAATTAATTTCGGACACACGTTATAATTCGGACATCCATTTCGTACGGAAAGTTTCCCATGTCACGTGTTTTTGCCTACTGCAGGGTCTCAACTCTGGAACAGACCACAGAAAACCAGCGTCGTGAAATTGAAGCGGCGGGTTTTGCCATCAGATCCCAACGACTTATTGAGGAGCATATCAGTGGCTCGGTTGCTGCCAGCGAACGCCCCGGATTTATCCGGTTGCTAGATCGCATGGAAAATGGGGATGTACTGATTGTCACCAAACTTGACCGTCTGGGTCGTAATGCGATGGATATCCGAAAAACAGTAGAGCAACTGGCGGCTTTAGATATTCGCGTTCATTGTCTCGCACTCGGAGGCGTTGACTTGACCAGTCCGGCCGGAAAAATGACTATGCAGGTAATTTCTGCTGTAGCGGAGTTTGAGCGGGATTTGCTGCTTGAGCGAACGTATTCAGGTATTGCGAGGGCAAAAGCGGCTGGAAAACGCTTCGGTCGCCCCCCCATCCTGAGCGAGGAACAAAAGCAAACAGTGACAGAGCGCCTAAATGCTGGCATCAGTATCAGTGCTATTGCCCGGGAATTTAATACCACCCGCCAGACTATCCTTCGGGTAAAGGCTGGATTGCTGCAAGAGTGAGCGGCTGGGAAGATTATAAAAAAATCAAATGGTTATTATGAAATAAAACAGCCTGCTGGGTTCTTTTCCCCCTATTTTTTATAAAAGAGTAGACAAAAGAGGTTCGCGACACTAATCTACCAACTAGATGATTGGTGCTGGTTACACCAGCTATACCTTTTATCAAGAAATTACAGGAGCCATTATGTCTACTACCGTTAAACCTTCTGCAGACGCAGCTGCGATCCACAATACCCGTGAAGCAGTTCGCAGCCAGCCTGGCCTGGGTAACCTGACTTTCCAGATGAAAGCCCGTTCCAGCGGCGGATTAACCGTTCGCACAGAGACCGGCGCCACAATCCAGAACGGCGTTATCGATACCAGCCGTGTGGGGAAATTTTCTAATATCGGTGATGAACCCGCAGGTTTACTCGGCACCGATACCGGCATGAGCCCGACTGAATACATCATGCAGGCGCTGGCTGGCTGTTATACCGCCACCCTTACCATGATGGCTGCTGAAAAAGGGATCGACCTGGACGGTATCGAGCTGGATCTTAATTTCGATATCAACCTCAACGGCTTCCTTGGGCTGGACAGCAACGTGCGTAAAGGTGCGAAATCTATTCGCGTCGATGTTCACCTTACGAGCAAGACCGCCAGTCGCGAGGAGTTAGAAGCGCTGGTCAGCGAAATGCAAAAGAATTCGCCAATCCACGATACTCTGGCTAATCCGGTTGAAATGATTACACGCCTGGCGTGATGTCAGAGATGTAATGCTGCCATTCAGAATGCAGGATGGCAGTGACGTTCAGCTCTGCACGATACTGAGTCAGTGATACAACTTGCTACGGAAAAATAGCAACAATATAATCTATCAACTAGTAGATTATATGGAGTAATTATGACAACCATGACACGGGAACGGCTGCTCAGCGAAGCAGAACACCTGATGCGCGAAAAAGGGTATTCAGTATTCAGCTATGCTGATTTATCAAAAATAGTGGGTATCACCAAGGCCAGTATTCATCACCATTTCCCGACCAAAGATATTCTGGGTGAGCAGGTGGTAATACAGGCGTTCTCTGATACACAACGCGTATTTGAGCAGATAGAGGCGACTGAGAAAAGCGCGGAGAGAAGAATTGCGGCTTACATCGATATCTTCGCGCAAAGCCATAAAGCTTCGCTACTGCCACTGTGTTGTGCGTTGTCAGCAGAGACCGCCAATCTGCCTCAGGCAATTACTGTACAGACATCACTTTATTTCGATATGCAAATCGAGTGGCTCACAAAAGTCGTCAGGGCGGGCATGGAGTCAGGTGAGTTTTCATCCCATGCCGAACCATCAGATATTGCTTTGATGATCATTAATGTCTGTGAAGGCTCAAGCGTAGTGGCGCATGCAACGGCCAGACCCGAAGTCTTCGCCAACAGCCTTAAGTATATAAAACTGCTTCTTAATACCCCTCATTCAGGAGAATGACACTATGCTGGACTGGAACAACTATCGCTCAGAGTTAATGCAACGTTTAGGCGAGTTGGGCAAACTGACCCCCGAGACCATGAAAGGCGTGGTTGCCCTGGGCAACGCAGGTAACAAAACTGACCTTTTGGGCGCAAAAGTGCGTGAACTCATTGCCCTGGCGTGCGCAGTCACAACCCGCTGCGACGGCTGTATTGCTTTTCACGCCGACGCCGCTGTGAAAGCCGGTGCAACCGACGCTGAAATTGCTGAAGCGCTGGGCGTGGCGATTAACCTCAACGCTGGCGCGGCGGTCATTCATTCAGCCCGCACTCTGGATGCCGTCGGTCAGGCACGCGGTTAAGCATTAATAAATTCCACGTTAAAAGGGCATTACTGCCCTTTTTTTATGTCCGCAATAGCCTGAGCATATACCGATGCAGGTTTCACACCCGGTATGCGTTTAACTAATTGCCCTTCATGAAATATCAGCACAGACGGCAGCCCCCAGATCTCGTATTTGGTTGTCAGCACCGGCGCCTGATCTACATTGACTTTCCCCACCTGAATATCTCTATCGAGCCGGTCTGCAAACTGACTGAACATTTCTTCGCTGGCCTGACAGGGCGGACACCAGGGTGCAGAGAAACGTACCACCGATATTCCTTTGTACTGCTCTATCTGGCGGAAATTATCTTCGTTATAAGCTGTTAATGTACGCATGGTGATGACCTCGCAAAATGAGTGACAATTCAGGAATGGCTGCGTTATGACAAAAAAATACGACACACCCATTGACCTACCTACTAGATGGTTGGCATATTGCCACCCATCAGATGTTTATGCAACTCCAGTGCGCGACGTCCAGTCGATGATACTGCCGGGCTGTGCAAATCCCTGCCGGGATACTCCTTTTTGTTTTTTGTGAGGTATACGATGAGTAAGCTTTTCACCCCCTACAATCTGTCTGGCCTGGCGTTAAAAAACCGTGTAGTCATGGCACCGATGACCCGCACCCGCACCATGAATGACGTGCCGGATGAGGTCGTGGCTTTGTACTATGCACAGCGTGCTTCTGCTGGCCTGCTCATCACCGAAGGGATGCCGGTTTCAGAAGAAGGCCGGGGTTACCTTTATACCCCTGGTATCTACAACGACGAACACGTCCAGGGCTGGCGTAAAGTGACACAAGCGGTTCACGCCAAAGGTGGCCGTATTTTCGCGCAGCTCTGGCACGTCGGCCGTATGTCTCACGTCTCTCTTCAGCCAGGCCACATAGCGCCGGTTTCAGCGGGCACCGTTCAGGCGGTCAATACCACCGTTTTTGCGCTGACCGAATCCGGAGAACCGGGCCCGGTTGTACCAAGCCAGCCACGCGCGCTGGAAACGCATGAAGTTAAACGCATCACTGCAGACTTCGTGCACTCCGCACGCCTGGCGATGGAAGCCGGCTTTGACGGCGTGGAAATCATGGCGGCAAACGGATTCATCTTTGACCAGTTCCTCAGTAGCGAACTGAACACCCGCACCGACGAATACGGCGGCTCGGTGGAAAATCGTCAGCGTTTCCTGCTGGAGACCATTGACGCCGTGGCGGAAGCCGTGGGTAACAGCCACGTTGCCGTGCGCCTGTCACCGTTCGGCCGCATTTATGACCTCGCGCCGTATGAAGGTGAAGAGCAAACCTGGTCAGCCATCACCGACGCGCTCGGTCAGCGGGAACTGGCCTACGTACACCTTTACTATCAGCCGGTGTACACCAAAGCGCCACTTCCGGAAGGCTTCCGCCGCCGTTTTCGCAACACGTTTAAAGGCACCATCATCGCTGCCGGCGGTTTTACCCGTGATATCGCAGAGCAGGCTCTGGAAGATGATGAGCTGGATCTGGTGGCATTTGGTGTGCCCTACATCGCTAACCCGGATCTGGTTGAAAGAATGCAAAACGGCTGGCCACTGGCAGAAAGTGACCGCGCCACCTACTACGGCGTCAGTGGTTCCCCGGAAAAAGGCTATACCGATTACCCGGTCTGGCAGGCGCAATAAATCCCATACGGTCGCGGTTCTCTGATAAGTGAGAACCGACCGCCCAACGTCTTTGAGGAATCATTATGCAAACGCTGAAACCCACCCTTACCATCGATATCTGGTCAGATTTGGTCTGCCCGTGGTGCTGGATTGCTAAAAAAAGATTTGAACAGGGTCTGAATCGCTTTGAATTTCGCGACCAGGTGGTGATCCGCCATCACAGCTACCGTCTGGCCGGTGGTACTCCCGCGATGCCTTTTAAGGATGCCATCGTTAAAAAGCTGGGCAGTCAGCATTCAGCGGAGCTGATGATGAATCAGGTGGGCACCGCCGGTAAATCTGAAGGTCGGCACTGTTGCAAATAGTCGGTGGTGATAAACTTATCATCCCCTTTTGCTGATGGAGCTGCACATGAACCCATTCAAAGGCCGGCATTTTCAGCGTGACATCATTCTGTGGGCCGTACGCTGGTACTGCAAATACGGCATCAGTTACCGTGAGCTGCAGGAGATGCTGGCTGAACGCGGAGTGAATGTCGATCACTCCACGATTTACCGCTGGGTTCAGCGTTATGCGCCTGAAATGGAAAAACGGCTGCGCTGGTACTGGCGTAACCCTTCCGATCTTTGCCCGTGGCACATGGATGAAACCTACGTGAAGGTCAATGGCCGCTGGGCGTATCTGTACCGGGCCGTCGACAGCCGGGGCCGCACTGTCGATTTTTATCTCTCCTCCCGTCGTAACAGCAAAGCTGCATACCGGTTTCTGGGTAAAATCCTCAACAACGTGAAGAAGTGGCAGATCCCGCGATTCATCAACACGGATAAAGCGCCCGCCTATGGTCGCGCGCTTGCTCTGCTCAAACGCGAAGGCCGGTGCCCGTCTGACGTTGAACACCGACAGATTAAGTACCGGAACAACGTGATTGAATGCGATCATGGCAAACTGAAACGGATAATCGGCGCCACGCTGGGATTTAAATCCATGAAGACGGCTTACGCCACCATCAAAGGTATTGAGGTGATGCGTGCACTACGCAAAGGCCAGGCCTCAGCATTTTATTATGGTGATCCCCTGGGCGAAATGCGCCTGGTAAGCAGAGTTTTTGAAATGTAAGGCCTTTGAATAAGACAAAAGGCTGCCTCATCGCTAACTTTGCAACAGTGCCCATCAGTGGATGCTGGCCCATCGCCAGAAAGTGCCGGATGGCTCCGGCACGGCCAAAGCCCTGGATTACAGCCTCAAACGTTGGGAAGCGCTGACGCGCTACCTGGACGATGGCGCTGTGCCCATCGACAACAACTGGGTGGAAAACCAGATCCGACCCTGGGCGCTGGGGCGCAGCAATTGGCTGTTTGCGGGTTCACTGCGCAGTGGTCAACGTGCGGCTGCGGTCATGACCCTAATACAGTCAGCGAAGCTGAATCGGCATGATCCCTATGCCTACCTGAAGGATGTGCTGACTCGCCTGCCGACACAGAAGAACAACGCCATCGACGAGCTATTGCCCCACAACTGGAAACCGGCCATACCTAACAAGGTGTAGGCCGGACGTGTATGGAGAGCCTTCTTCGAAAGCTGGACAAGGTGCCAACTCTAGACGGCAGGATATGCCCTGGGAGATCGATGAGAGAAAGAGGAGGCCATAAGTAGAAAATTTCCCAAGCGACTGGTGGCTCGCTAGGCATACGTGTCGTGTTACTCCTAAGTTATTAGACACACTAGATTTTCCGGGCTTTGCTGGGCTGCGGGTGTCGCAGGTGTATGCCGCACGGAGATCGCAGTTAAACCTGATACTAGGCCGGCTCATGCACTAGCCGGATGTCGATTTCTCTGTCGACATACTTCCACTCCACCGAGGCCCGGAGTTCGGCCAAAAGCCTGTTAAAGCCCGGCTCATCAGACGGGGAATATTCGAACCACGTCAAGAAGTCGAAGGGTTCGCTCTCGCCCAGGTCCCGACAATGGTGGAGACGACGGGCCACAGCAGGGAGATATTGGAGCCCAATGTGAATGTGACGGGACTGCTCCTCAAAAATCTTCCGGCGTTCGTCTTGAGCCAGTCCCCACCATGAGGGGTTTTTCCGGATAGGGATCAGGGCGGCACAGGTGGCCTCTGCTCGACCCAAACTTGGCTGCTTCGCCACGAGACGATCCTTCTCTTCACGCACGACATAACGCTCGTTACTCGTTATCCCGCGAAGAAGCCATTTGGTGCCCAAAGGCTGCGGCGAAACAGAGCCAGCGGCTACGTCGAGCCGGGGGATTCCAGGGAGAGGGGCTCCCGCCACGGCATCCATCCGAACAACGCGCCAAACACCCGTTTCTCCACCAGCGAACGTAAATAATCGTGTATTCATCAGTTTCCTCTCAGGCCTTTCGCCTATTTCTCAGCCAACGCAAAACCGGCATTGCCCGGCGCAACCACTGAAACAAATATAAAAGGTTCGGGGCCAGAGTTCATTGCACCATGTACCTGCCCAGGTTTTGCGATCGCAATATCTCCAGCTTTAAGATGAGTGACTATGCCGTTACCTTGATGATATTCGGCTTCACCTGAGATAACCGTCCAAGTATCTTGGCCGTGAGGATGTACATGGGAAGCTATTTCCTGCCCAGGGTGGGCGTGCCAAACAACGACGACAGAGTCATTGGTTTCCAGAACAACCGAACGAATCGGTTCGCCGTTAGACGGACGAACATATTCATCCACCGAAAAAATCCGCGATTCAGTTTCTGCTCTCATGTTCACACCCATTTAAAACTGATTGGACACGTACTCTAAACGCAACTGCGCCTGGACAGCACATGAAGATATGTACCTAAGCGCCCTTCGGGAAAACTATGCTCTGGCGCACAGAGACCGTCAATACTCCGTCGTGGGTAGGCATGACATAACGGGAGGAGACGGGCGACGCTTTGGTCATATGTACATGAGAAGGTGGCTCGCCCGCTCGGCAGGGTTGTTGTCGATGGGCAGGTGTCCCCCTTTCGATGTAGCGGATCAGCTTTAACCAGTTGCTCGCAAGGCAATTGATTGCTTGCCCAAGGCACTTTGACGACGTGACCTGGGGAGGGGTTTTGTCCAGCCTAGCTTTCAGTTGCTCCAGGAAAGCCTGGCTTTGCGACTGGCGCGTCTGGTATCGCTGGGCATCGCCCGCCTCTTCCATGTCGCGCTCGATGCCGTAGAGCTTGTTGATAAGAGTCAGTGCCATCTCCGCTCGGCCGATCTTGCCCTTGGATTGAGTTTTCTGATGAACTTGCGCCGCGCATGCCCAGCAACCTATACGCTCGACGCCTTTCTGCCTCCAGGAGGCGCTGCGGCACCTCCTGGGTACGGCTAGCGGTGTAATTGAACAGGATGACCGGAAGATTTGGTGGGCCACCGCGATCTCCTCAGTAGCTATAGCCAAACAGGTTGGGTATGAGAAGTTCAAGGGGGGGCGAGCAAAGCCCCCGTTCCAATTGATTCTCTATTCCACACAAATGGCGATATAAGCCGGCGGGTGATGACGACCCTGGAAGCTCTGGCATCGAGAGTGGATGTCTACTCCATCGACGAGGCGTTTCTGGATCTGACCGGAATCGACCGGGTGGTAAGCTTCGAGCCTTTTGGTCGGCAGGCGATTTGGCTCAAGGTGGAATCACCGGACGGTTACGATACAACGGTCAACGCTTGCGCCTGCTGTCGATTGACACCCCGGAAACCTACAAGCCCAGGTGCGACGCCGAGCTGACGAAGGGCCGCGAGGCAACCGCACGCCTCCGCGAACTGGTTGCCAACGCTCAGCGCATCGAGGTTGTCGATTCCGGCCAAGCCGACAAGTACGACCGCCGCCTTGTTCACCTGCTGATCGACGGGCGGGACGTGGGGCAAACCCTCATGGCCGAGGGGTTAGCCGTTGAGTGGAGGCCCGGCCCGAATGCGTGGAGGGAACGCCGTCGCCACTGGTGCGGATACTGATCGCTTTTCAGCTTGAGCCAGGAGCGCCCCGCCGCAGTGATCGGCACTTGTGTCGATCCGAGGAGGCGCAAGAGCCACAAGCCCCTGATAGGACCACGTAACGCGGCCATGCCACTAGAGCACGGCCGCTTTTTTCTTTTAAAAACAAAAATATAAAAAAATCCTGTTGCTTGAGCCGGTGGTATTGTGGGCAACTGCCGACCTGTTGGCAGGGTGGGGGCAACCGCTCGCGGTTGTCCCTGGCCTGTCAATGGGGAACCGCGAAGCGGTTAGGCAGGTATCCGGCTTGCCGGATTGTCCATAATTCCACGGGCTGTTTTCCCCAGGGCTACACGTTTTATATATGTTTTTTTTGTTTTAAAGAGTTTTAGGGAATCAGAAGGCAAAATTTACCTTCATTATCAGTTGCTTATAGAACCCCTCGGTGGGTAATAGACGGTTTCCGGTGGGTAATAGACGGGGTTGGGTGGGTAAACGACGGAACCGGGTGGGTAATAGACGGACTATCCACAGGCTGGATCGCCGGATCGATCCCCTCCCGTCTATTACACACCCGCCTTGCGCAAACCCTGACCAGTAGTCGCCTCGCGCTCCGTCTATTACACACCGCCGCGCTTAGTATTCGCCTGGGTCCAGTGGGGGGAGAACCCCGGAGCTGCTGACGACTTCCCCGCGTTGCGGACGCTCGACCGTCTCGCCGGGTTTCAGCGGATAGCGCCGCAGCACTCGCCCGTATTCTTCGCTCGCCCGCTTTGCTTCCACGCGCACGCGGCCAGACTCCGAGTTGACGCAGTTCAGGTAATTTTCTGTGGCACTGTTGCAAATAGTCGGTGGTGATAAACTTATCATCCCCTTTTGCTGATGGAGCTGCACATGAACCCATTCAAAGGCCGGCATTTTCAGCGTGACATCATTCTGTGGGCCGTACGCTGGTACTGCAAATACGGCATCAGTTACCGTGAGCTGCAGGAGATGCTGGCTGAACGCGGAGTGAATGTCGATCACTCCACGATTTACCGCTGGGTTCAGCGTTATGCGCCTGAAATGGAAAAACGGCTGCGCTGGTACTGGCGTAACCCTTCCGATCTTTGCCCGTGGCACATGGATGAAACCTACGTGAAGGTCAATGGCCGCTGGGCGTATCTGTACCGGGCCGTCGACAGCCGGGGCCGCACTGTCGATTTTTATCTCTCCTCCCGTCGTAACAGCAAAGCTGCATACCGGTTTCTGGGTAAAATCCTCAACAACGTGAAGAAGTGGCAGATCCCGCGATTCATCAACACGGATAAAGCGCCCGCCTATGGTCGCGCGCTTGCTCTGCTCAAACGCGAAGGCCGGTGCCCGTCTGACGTTGAACACCGACAGATTAAGTACCGGAACAACGTGATTGAATGCGATCATGGCAAACTGAAACGGATAATCGGCGCCACGCTGGGATTTAAATCCATGAAGACGGCTTACGCCACCATCAAAGGTATTGAGGTGATGCGTGCACTACGCAAAGGCCAGGCCTCAGCATTTTATTATGGTGATCCCCTGGGCGAAATGCGCCTGGTAAGCAGAGTTTTTGAAATGTAAGGCCTTTGAATAAGACAAAAGGCTGCCTCATCGCTAACTTTGCAACAGTGCCCATTACGTTCCGGTGATATCTGGGTAAAAGGATCGCGCCGCTACAAAAATTTTGATGATTATCTCATCCCGACTGCTGAGTTTGAGAAATCCCGACATAATGACCAGTTACAGTTGGCCGTTCAGACCGATAGCCAGGCATACCTTCAGGCCCGTATGACTCTTCTTGCATCTCGGCTGGAAGAAGTTAACGCGATGGCGCTTGCCGGTGATTTGCCCGATGTAGATATCTCAGATAAAGGCGTAAAAATCACTCCACTGGAGAACAGCGTTCCTTCAGGTGTTTCGCCCTTTGCAGATTTGGTCTATGGCATGCTTCCCCATCCGAAAATTACGGAGATACTGGAAGAAGTTGATAGCTGGACGGGATTTACGCGTCACTTCGCGCACCTCAAAAATAATAACGTCAGACCAAAAGACGGAAGACTGTTGCTGACCACCATTCTGGCTGACGGCATCAACCTTGGGCTGACAAAAATGGCGGAATCCTGCCCTGGGGCCACAAGATCGTCACTCGAAGGTATTCAGGCATGGTACATCAGGGATGAAACTTATTCAGCGGCACTGGCCGAGCTGGTCAACGCACAGAAAGAGCGGCCTCTGGCCGCATTCTGGGGCGACGGGACAACATCGTCGTCAGACGGGCAGAACTTTCGGGTAGGCAGTCACGGACGTTATGCCGGTCAGGTCAATCTTAAATATGGTCAGGAGCCGGGCGTGCAGATTTATACGCATATCTCAGACCAATACAGCCCGTTCTACGCCAAAGTGATCAGCCGGGTGCGCGACTCAACCCACGTGCTTGATGGCCTGCTGTACCATGAAAGCGATCTGGAAATTACCGAGCATTACACCGATACCGCAGGCTTCACTGAACATGTTTTCGCCCTGATGCACCTGCTGGGATTCGCTTTTGCGCCAAGGATCCGTGATCTTCATGACAAGCGGCTGTTTATTCATGGAAAGGCCGAGCGCTATCCGGGGCTTCAGTCTGTCATATCAACAACCTGCCTAAATATCAAAGACATTGAGTCGCACTGGGATGAGGTATTGCGCCTGGCAACCTCGATTAAGCAGGGGACAGTCACCGCATCACTGATGATGAAAAAGTTAGCCAGTTACCCAAAACAGAATGGACTTGCCAAAGCGCTGAGAGAGATTGGCCGCATCGAACGGACACTATTTATGCTGGACTGGTTCCGTGATCCCGGTCTGCGCCGACGCGTGCAGGCGGGGCTGAATAAGGGTGAGGCCCGTAATGCCCTTGCGCGAGCGGTCTTTTTGCACCGTCTGGGTGAAATAAGGGATCGTGGGCTGGAGAATCAGAGTTATCGCGCCAGCGGGCTGACATTACTGACAGCAGCGATCACGTTGTGGAACACGGTATATATAGAAAGAGCTATTGAGTCACTAAAACGAAAGGGTATCCCGATAAATGAGCAACTGGTCTCTCATCTTTCTCCCCTGGGCTGGGAACATATCAATCTGAGTGGAGATTACGTCTGGCGTAATAATCTTAAGCTGGGATCCGGAAAATACCGCTCATTACGTACAGTCGATACCGCTTTGTACAAAAAACAGTCTTAGCGTGGGATAATTAATGAGATGGTCACTCCCTCCTTCCCGGTACTATGCTGAGGACAGGCTTTCATTCGGAGAACTATCATGGAAAACATTGCGCTCATTGGTATCGATCTGGGTAAAAACTCTTTCCATATTCATTGCCAGGATCGTCGCGGGAAGGCTGTTTACCGTAAAAAATTTACCCGGCCAAAGTTGATCGAATTTTTGGCGACATGCCCCGCTACAACCATCGCAATGGAAGCCTGTGGCGGTTCTCACTTTATGGCACGCAAGTTGGAAGAGTTGGGGCATTCCCCAAAGCTGATATCACCACAATTTGTCCGCCCGTTCGTTAAAAGCAATAAAAACGACTTTGTCGACGCCGAAGCTATTTGTGAAGCTGCATCGCGTCCGTCTATGCGTTTTGTGCAGCCCAGAACGGAATCTCAGCAGGCAATGCGGGCTCTGCATCGTGTCCGTGAATCCCTGGTTCAGGATAAGGTAAAAACAACCAATCAAATGCATGCTTTTCTGCTGGAATTTGGCATTAGCGTTCCCCGAGGAGCTGCCGTTATTAGCCGACTGAGTACCATTCTTGAGGATAATAGTTTGCCTCTTTACCTCAGCCAGTTATTGCTGAAATTACAACAGCATTATCACTATCTTGTTGAGCAGATTAAAGATTTGGAATCCCAGTTGAAACGAAAGTTGGACGAAGATGAGGTTGGACAGCGCTTGCTGAGCATTCCCTGCGTCGGAACACTGACAGCGAGTACTATTTCAACTGAGATTGGCGACGGGAAGCAGTACGCCAGCAGCCGTGACTTTGCGGCGGCAACAGGGCTTGTACCTCGGCAGTACAGCACGGGAGGTAGGACGACATTGCTGGGAATTAGTAAGCGAGGTAATAAAAAGATCCGAACTTTGTTGGTTCAATGTGCCAGGGTATTCATACAAAAACTGGAACACCAGTCTGGCAAATTGGCCGATTGGGTCAGGGATTTACTGTGCCGGAAAAGCAACTTTGTCGTCACTTGTGCTCTGGCAAACAAGCTGGCCAGAATAGCCTGGGCCCTAACGGCACGACAGCAAACTTATGTAGCATAACGGCAGAAATACACCGGTTTAAAGAATTACTGATCTGGTTTTGCGAATACTGATATTGATGATACTAACGGCCCACCGGCCTGTTGAGGAACCTGTAAAACGGAAAGGCTCATTGAAGCCGTATATTTTCTGGAGGTTCATCAGGCGCGGAACTCATCAAGGCGCGGGAATAAAATCCCATTCAGACGCCGGATAGGTTCAAGCAAGCCAACTTGTCGTCAAAATCGGTGTTGCAAAAACGGGAGTGACCATAGATTCGTTTTCCAAGCGGACCCCAATTAACACTTGCCAACCTATCTACTGGTTGGTATATTTGATTTTAACAACACGACACACAAACAAAAACACACAACAGAACATCAGGAGCGTCATCATGAAAAACATCATCAAAACCACCCTTGCCATCATCGCCCTGTCCGCCAGCGCACTGAGCTATGCCGCCAGCCCGCAAATGGTTTCCCGCAGCGAAGCAGCATCGCTGCAAAAAATTGGGGTGGTCTCTTCCGGTGGCTTCACCACCCTGGATGACCTGGTGGCCTCACTGGATATGAAAGCCGCTGATGCCGGGGCCACACACTACCGCATCACCAGTGCCACCGGTATGAATAAACTTTCCGGTACCGCTGTCCTGTATCGTTGAATACCCGTTACCCTCGCAACTGCGCCCGGAACCCTTCTGGTTTCCGGGCGCAGTTGTGTCTGAATAACAGGCACCCGCAGGTGCCAGGAGAACATTATGTCCACCCATGACAGTCTGATTGAACTGACTGATACCCTTATCCAGCAGAACGGCTACCAGGGCTTCAGCTATGCTGATCTCGCTGACGGTCTGGGAATACGGAAGGCCAGTATCCATTACCATTTTCAGACCAAAACCGACCTCGGGCTTGCCTATTGTGAATACAAGGAGGCCAGCCTGCTGAAACTGGAAGCTGCCCTGTTACAGCTGCCACCGGGTAAAGCCCGTCTGCAGGGTTATATGGACGCATTTCTCAAATGCGCCGACAGCGGCCAGATGTGTGGCATTCACGCCATGCTGTCCGACAGCGCCCTGTTTGAAGAACCTCTTCAGAAAGCCACCTCACGACTGGCACAAACCGACCTGCGCATCCTGACCAGTGTGCTGGTTTCGGGTCGTGAAAGCGGTGAACTGGCTTTTACTGCTGAGCCGGCTGACGTGGCCATTATCATCGGCAGCGCCATTAAAGGGGCCCTGATGCTCAATCGGATCCCTCCTCATGATGCCTGTTCCCGCACCATGAGCGCGCTTATTCAGCTACTCTCCCGCCCGTAAAGCCACGCCTGTGGCTGCCCCGGTTTAACCGGGGCAGCCAGCACTCAAAAAAATCACCGCTGACAACGCCTGTATTCCGGGGGCCTCAGAAGACATTAAGACTTTCCTTGCGTTTAATTTCCAGTTACCCCTTGCCAATCTATCTACTGGTAGGTAGAATAAATATTAACAACACGACAACACAATAAAACAGACATGCAGGGGGCATCATCATGAAAGCACTTATCAACGACGTTATCGCTGTCTTCACCCGTAAAGCCCATGGACCGGTCATCATCAAATCCGATCTTACTGAGGAAGAAAAAGCAGCTCTGGTACCGGTCCGTACACTCTCTGTTGGCTGGGTGTCTTCCGTGGATGAGCTGGAGCGGGAGGTTATCCGCGAAGCCCTTGAACATGGCGCTGCCGCTTATCTGATTTCTGAGCTTGAGCAGGCCCGTTTCGTTCATGCCCGCGCCACGCTGTTTGCATAAACACAAAACGAAAATAAAAGGACACACACCATGAAAAATAACGTCGAGACACAACTGCGCCGGTTACTTCGTAAAACGTCAGGCCTGGACATTATGGTTCTGCGGCTGTCAGTGATTTTCATCTTCGCCCTGTTTGGCACCTACAAATGGTTTGCCTTCGAGGCCAATGCCCTTCACCACCTGCTGCCAGGCACCTGGCTCGGTGCGCTGTATCCGGCTCTCGGCGTTCAGGGGCTCAGCTACGCACTCGGCGTGGTGGAAAATATCACCCTTCTGGCCCTGATTGCCGGATTTTTCCGGCCGGCAGTGGGTGCAGCAGGCGCCCTGATGGTGGCAGGCACCGGCATCGTCACCCTGAGCCTTCTGCCGCAGCTGGGTCGCATTGACAGCTTCATTATCAAGGATGTTCTTCTGATTGGGGCTGGACTGGTGCTGTTGCGTCATGACCTGCGACGGACACTGATTAACCGGAGGGCGAAGCAACTCAGCGCCGTGCACAAACCCCGCTCGTCTGACGCATTGTCAGCCATGGGGTGACCCTGAATTACGCAGCAGCCTGATATTTCTGGCCAGCAAATATGACACCACTCCCGGGTTCATGGTGAGAGGCATGGAAGCCGCCTTTCGGGCGGGGATCACTCCCCGCTACTTTTTAGAGCGCTACCTGGAAAATAAGTCGCTCCCCGCCAACCCGGACTTTGAAAAACACTATCTGGATCTTATTCATGAGCAGGACCCGTCCCGGTGAGTGAGATTTGTCAGGAGAGCGATATGAACAAACCGTATAAAAAAGACCCACAGACCATTCAGGCACTGACGGAACTGCAGTTCAGCGTCACCCAGAAAAGCGCCACTGAGCGCCCGTTTACCGGAGAATATGACGACCACTTTGAGGACGGACTGTACGTGGATATCGTCTCCGGTGAGCCACTGTTCTCGTCGAAGGACAAATTTGATTCGGGCTGTGGCTGGCCGGCATTCAGCAAACCAGTGGAAAACAACGTCCGCAACCTGAGCGACCTCAGTCACGGCATGGTGCGTACTGAAGTGCGTTCCCATCACGGTGACAGCCATCTGGGACACGTCTTCCCTGACGGGCCACAGGATACCGGTGGATTACGTTACTGCATTAACTCGGCTTCACTGCGTTTTATCCCGAAAGGCGCTCTGGAAACAGAAGGATACGGTGAATTTCTTCCCCTGTTTGAGAAAGGAGATAAGCATGAAAACTGATGTGGCAATCCTTGCCGGTGGTTGTTTCTGGGGTGTCCAGGAGCTGATCCGCAAACTCAATGGCGTGGTCAGCACCGAAGTGGGCTATACCGGCGGACGTAATGATAACCCGACATACCAGCACCACCCAGGACATGCGGAGGCGGTGAAGGTGGTGTATTCCCCGGATAAACTGAGCTACCGAAAACTACTGGAATATTTCTTTAGTATTCACAACCCTACAACAATACTTCGTCAGGGTAATGACGTCGGCTCAAGCTACCGCTCAGCCATCTTTTTCACCACAGAGGAGCAAAAGCAGCAGGCAAACCAGCTTATCCGTGAAATAGATGATTCAGGAGTCTGGCCCGGAGTCGTGGTGACAGAAGTAGAGCAGGCCGGTGAGTTCTGGTCTGCAGAGCCAGAGCATCAGGATTACCTGCAGCATAATCCCAACGGCTATACCTGCCATTTTGAACGACCTGACTGGACGCTTCCGGGATAAGTCACCGTCGCAGACTCGCAGCATTCAGCCCCGCCCATGTGCGGGGCTTTTTTGTTCATATGCAGAAACGAGAATGGGATCACAAACAAATTTCTTTAGTCCATTTCTTGCATACAAAACAATCAACATCCTGATTTTAAGGGGCATATTAGAAAAAAGATGAGGATGATTAGGGTCAAAGGGACAAAGGGACAATGTTTAGAATTATGCTGACCGTTATCGCAGGATCGTTATTTTACGGACTCTCGGCCAGTCTGTGTTTTGCCGGGCTTTTTCGCATACACGCCCCCAGTGCCTGCACAGCCTTCTGTCTGACTTATAACCCAACAGCCGGCTATGTCATGCTGGTTACCGGTATGACACTGTTTATCGTATTTTTGCTCAGCCTTTTCCGGACAACAAAAGCCCCTATTTAACATAAAGGCTTCATTGTACGCACCGCTAGGGGTCGTCTCAGAAAACGAATCTATGGTCACTCCCGTTTTTGCAACACCGATTTTGACGACAAGTTGGCTTGCTTGAATCTATCCGGCGTCTGAATGGGATTTTATTCCCGCGCCTCGATGAGTTCCGCGCCTGATGAACCTCCAGAAAATATACGGCTTCAATGAGCCTTTCCGTTTTACAGGTTCCTCAACAGGCCGGTGGGCCGTTAGTATCATCAATATCAGTATTCGCAAAACCAGATGAATGATTGTTTAAACTGGTGTATTTCTGCCTTTATGCTTCGTAAGTTTGCTGTCGCGCCGTCAGTGCCCAGGCTATTCTGGCCAGCTTGTTTGCCAGAGCACAGGTGACGACAAAGTTGCTTTTCCGACACAACAACTCCCTGACCCAGTCGGCCAACTTGCCAGACTGGTGTTCCAGTTTTTGTATGAATACCCTGGCACACTGAACCAACAAAGTTCGGATCTTTTTGTTGCCCCGCTTGCTAATCCCTAACAATGTCGTCCGACCTCCCGTGCTGTACTGTCGGGGTACCAGCCCTGTTGCCGCCGCAAAGTCACGGCTGCTGGCGTACTGCTTCCCGTCGCCAATCTCAGTTGAAATAGTACTGGCAGTCAGCGTTCCAACGCAGGGAATACTCAGCAAGCGCTGTCCAACCTCATCTTCGTCCAACTTTCGTTTCAACTGAGATTCCAGATCTTTAATCTGCTCAACAAGATAGTGATAATGCTGTTGTAATTTCAGCAGTAACTGGCTGAGATAAAGAGGCAAACTACTGTCCTCAAGAAGGGTACTCAGTCGACTAATAACGGCAGCACCTCGCGGAACGCTGATACCAAATTCCAGCAGAAAAGCATGCATCTGATTAGTTGTTTTCACCTTATCCTGAACCAGGGATTCACGGACACGATGCAGAGCTCGCATTGCCTGCTGAGATTCGGTTCTGGGCTGCACGAAACGCATAGATGGACGTGATGCTGCTTCACAGATAGCTTCAGCATCAACGAAGTCATTTTTGTTGCTTTTAACGAATGGGCGGACAAATTGCGGTGATATCAGCTTTGGAAAATGCCCTAACTCTGCCAGCTTGCGTGCCATAAAGTGAGAACCGCCACAGGCTTCCATCGCGATGGTTGTTGCCGGGCATGTCGCCAGAAATTCGATTAGCTTTGGTCGGGTGAATTTTTTACGGTAAACGGCCTTCCCACGATGATCCTGACAATGAATATGGAAAGAGTTCTTACCCAGATCGATACCAATAAGCGCAACGTTTTCCATGATGGTTCTCCGAATGAAAGCCTGTCCTCAGCATAGTACTGGGAAGGAGGGAGTGACCATCTCATTAAATAAAGCACGTTAAGCCGGTGGCAGTGGTCGCAACGGTCTGAACTTGCCTGCGCCGACCTTGGTGCTGCTGCGCCAGAGGTAATCGCCGGTCAGATTGATGTGTTCCCACCCCAGCGGTGACAGGTATTGAAACAGCGTCTCGTCTACCGGTTTGCCGTGCCCGTTCAAAGCATTGGTTGCCCGTTCCAGATAGGCCGTGTTCCAAAGCACGATGGCCGCCGTTACCAGATTGAGGCCGCTGGCCCGGTAGCGTTGTTGCTCAAAACTGCGGTCGCGGATTTCGCCCAGTCGGTTGAAGAACACCGCCCTGGCCAGCGCGTTGCGCGCCTCGCCTTTGTTGAGTCCGGCCTGCACGCGGCGGCGCAGCTCCACGCTTTGCAGCCAATCCAGTATGAACAGCGTGCGCTCAATGCGCCCCAGCTCGCGCAGTGCAACGGCCAGTCCGTTCTGACGCGGATAGCTGCCGAGCTTGCGCAACATCAGCGAGGCCGTCACCGTACCCTGTTTGATCGAAGTGGCGAACCGCAAGATTTCATCCCAATGGGCGCGTATCTGCTTGATGTTCAGCCGGTCGCTGCTAATCATCGGCTTGAGCGCGTCATAGGCGGCATCGCCCTTTGGGATGAATAGCTTGGTGTCGCCCAGGTCTCGGATACGTGGCGCGAATCGGAAGCCCAGTAGGTGCATCAGGCCGAAGACATGATCAGTAAAGCCCGCTGTGTCGGTGTAGTGCTCCTCGATCCGCAAGTCCGACTCGTGGTACAGCAGGCCATCGAGCACATAGGTTGAATCACGCACGCCGACGTTGACTACCTTGGTGCTGAAGGGCGCGTACTGGTCGGAGATATGGGTATAAAACGTCCGGCCTGGACTGCTTCCATACTTCGGGTTGATATGCCCGGTGCTCTCCGCTTTGCTGCCGGTTCTGAAATTTTGGCCATCCGACGATGACGTGGTGCCATCGCCCCAGTTTCCGGCAAAGGATTGCCGGAACTGCGCGTTGACCAGTTCGGCCAGCGCCGTTGAGTACGTTTCATCCCGGATGTGCCAGGCTTGCAGCCACGACAGCTTGGCGTAAGTCGTGCCTGGGCAGGATTCGGCCATCTTGGTTAGCCCGAGATTGATGCCATCAGCCAGGATCGTCGTCAGCAGCAAGGTTTTGTCCTTGGCCGTGTCGCCGGTCTTCAGATGCGTGAAATGCCGGGTGAAGCCTGTCCACTCATCAACTTCCATCAGCAGTTCGGTAATCTTGACGTGTGGCAGCAGCATCGCCGACTGGTCGATTAGGGCTTGTGCGGTCTCCGGCACCGCCGCGTCCAGCGGCGTGATCTTCAGGCCGGACTCGGTAATGATGGCATCCGGCAGATCATTGGCCGCCGCCATGCGGTTGACGGTGGCAAGCTGCTGTTCCAGCAATGCCAGTCGGTCGTGCAAATACTGATCGCAATCGGTGGCCACTGCCAGCGACAATTCGTTGGCCAGCTTCAGAGTAGCGAACTTCTCGGCCGGCACCAGGTACTCATCAAAGTCCTTGAACTGGCGCGAACCCTGCACCCAGACATCGCCTGATCGCAGCGCGTTCTTTAGCTCTGACAGGGCGCACAGCTCGTAGTAGCGCCGGTCAATGCCATCGTCCGTGAGCACCAGTTTCGCCCAGCGTGGCTTGATGAATGCGGTCGGCGCGTCGGCGGGCACCTTGCGGGCGTTGTCGCTGTTCATGCCGCGAAGCACCTCGATGGCATCGAGTACGCCCTTGGCGGCTGGTGCCGCCCGTAACTTAAGGGGTCCGCTTGGAAAACGGAATCTATGGTCACTCCCGTTTTTGCAACACCGATTTTGACGACAAGTTGGCTTGCTTGAATCTATCCGGCGTCTGAATGGGATTTTATTCCCGCGCCTTGATGAGTTCCGCGCCTGATGAACCTCCAGAAAATATACGGCTTCAATGAGCCTTTCCGTTTTACAGGTTCCTCAACAGGCCGGTGGGCCGTTAGTATCATCAATATCAGTATTCGCAAAACCAGATCAGTAATTCTTTAAACCGGTGTATTTCTGCCGTTATGCTACATAAGTTTGCTGTCGTGCCGTTAGGGCCCAGGCTATTCTGGCCAGCTTGTTTGCCAGAGCACAAGTGACGACAAAGTTGCTTTTCCGGCACAGTAAATCCCTGACCCAATCGGCCAATTTGCCAGACTGGTGTTCCAGTTTTTGTATGAATACCCTGGCACATTGAACCAACAAAGTTCGGATCTTTTTATTACCTCGCTTACTAATTCCCAGCAATGTCGTCCTACCTCCCGTGCTGTACTGCCGAGGTACAAGCCCTGTTGCCGCCGCAAAGTCACGGCTGCTGGCGTACTGCTTCCCGTCGCCAATCTCAGTTGAAATAGTACTCGCTGTCAGTGTTCCGACGCAGGGAATGCTCAGCAAGCGCTGTCCAACCTCATCTTCGTCCAACTTTCGTTTCAACTGGGATTCCAAATCTTTAATCTGCTCAACAAGATAGTGATAATGCTGTTGTAATTTCAGCAATAACTGGCTGAGGTAAAGAGGCAAACTATTATCCTCAAGAATGGTACTCAGTCGGCTAATAACGGCAGCTCCTCGGGGAACGCTAATGCCAAATTCCAGCAGAAAAGCATGCATTTGATTGGTTGTTTTTACCTTATCCTGAACCAGGGATTCACGGACACGATGCAGAGCCCGCATTGCCTGCTGAGATTCCGTTCTGGGCTGCACAAAACGCATAGACGGACGCGATGCAGCTTCACAAATAGCTTCGGCGTCGACAAAGTCGTTTTTATTGCTTTTAACGAACGGGCGGACAAATTGTGGTGATATCAGCTTTGGGGAATGCCCCAACCCTTCCAACTTGCGTGCCATAAAGTGAGAACCGCCACAGGCTTCCATTGCGATGGTTGTAGCGGGGCATGTCGCCAAAAATTCGATCAACTTTGGCGGCACTGTTGCAAAGTTAGCGATGAGGCAGCCTTTTGTCTTATTCAAAGGCCTTACATTTCAAAAACTCTGCTTACCAGGCGCATTTCGCCCAGGGGATCACCATAATAAAATGCTGAGGCCTGGCCTTTGCGTAGTGCACGCATCACCTCAATACCTTTGATGGTGGCGTAAGCCGTCTTCATGGATTTAAATCCCAGCGTGGCGTCGATTATCCGTTTCAGTTTGCCATGATCGCATTCAATCACGTTGTTCCGGTACTTAATCTGTCGGTGTTCAACGTCAGACGGGCACCGGCCTTCGCGTTTGAGCAGAGCAAGCGCGCGACCATAGGCGGGCGCTTTATCCGTGTTGATGAATCGCGGGATCTGCCACTTCTTCACGTTGTTGAGGATTTTACCCAGAAACCGGTATGCAGCTTTGCTGTTACGACGGGAGGAGAGATAAAAATCGACAGTGCGGCCCCGGCTGTCGACGGCCCGGTACAGATACGCCCAGCGGCCATTGACCTTCACGTAGGTTTCATCCATGTGCCACGGGCAAAGATCGGAAGGGTTACGCCAGTACCAGCGCAGCCGTTTTTCCATTTCAGGCGCATAACGCTGAACCCAGCGGTAAATCGTGGAGTGATCGACATTCACTCCGCGTTCAGCCAGCATCTCCTGCAGCTCACGGTAACTGATGCCGTATTTGCAGTACCAGCGTACGGCCCACAGAATGATGTCACGCTGAAAATGCCGGCCTTTGAATGGGTTCATGTGCAGCTCCATCAGCAAAAGGGGATGATAAGTTTATCACCACCGACTATTTGCAACAGTGCCGCCGTACGTCCCCCACGGGGGTGCGCAGTGGGCGCCGCGCGCCTGCGCGCGGGAACGGCGGCCCGCCTTCGGGTCGCGGCGCCGTACTGCGCGTTAGCGGCCGCACGCGGCCGGTTACGGGGGACACTACGCCATACGACAAGCGACCCGCTGAGCTGCACAATCCACGGATAACACAAGCTACATACATGTCGATATGGGAATCCGCCCATCTTGCCGGGCGCCGCTGTTGTGTGGGAATCGGCCCACCTTGCCGGGCGCCGCTGCCGTGTGGAAATCCGCCCATCTTGCCGGGCGCCGCTGCCGTGTGGGAATCCGCCCATCTTGCCGGGCGCCGCTGCCGTGTGGGAATCGGCCCACCTTGCCGGGCGCCGCTGCCGTGTGGGAATCGGCCCACCTTGCCGGGCGCCGGTGCTGTGTGGAAATCCGCCCATCTTGCCGGGCGCCGCTGCCGTGTGGGAATCGGCCCACCTTGCCGGGCGCCGGTGCTGTGTGGAAATCCGCCCACCTTGCCGGGCGCTGCTGTCGTGTGGGAATCGGCCCACCTTGCCGCGCGCCGGTGCTGTGTGGGAATCGGCCCTCCTTGCCGGGCGCCGCTGCCGTGTGGGAATAGGCCCACCTTGCCGGGCGCCGCTGCCGTGTGGAAATCCGCCCACCTTGCCGGGCGCTGCTGTCGTGTGGGAATCGGCCCACCTTGCCGGGTGCGTAATTGCATCGGACTTGACTACCCATTTGCATTTTACTTGGTGACCGTTTGCAGATTACTTGACCATCACCAACTAAATCTGTCCCATTAGATTTAGTTGGCGTAAGGCCTTACATCTTAACGGCTGCTGTGTGCCAGAAGCGGACGTTATAGGAAGCAATCTTTTGCCGGATTCGGTAAAACCCCAATTTTTCCGAACCGCACTCGTCCCCGCGCCGTTGTGGCGCTGATAACTACATGTAGTGGTTTTCTCAGATGCTGCCGATACTACATACAGCGGGTGCGGGGGAACCCGCAGGCCAACACTAAATAGCTGCGCGGAATAGTAGATCACTGAAAGGGAACTCAGCCCGGATTGCGCGATCTGATCATTCGCCAAACCAACCAAAACCACCAACCGGACTGAGCGATGCCGATCATAGCACCAATACCCCGTGGCGAACGACGCCTGATGCAGAAAGCTATTCATAAAACGCGCGATAAAAATCATGCCCGCAGACTCACGGCCATGCTGATGCTTCATCGGGGTGAACGGGTCAGCGATGTTGCCAGAACTCTCTGTTGTGCCCGTTCATCCGTTGGTCGCTGGATTAACTGGTTTACGCACTCAGGTATTGAAGGCCTGAAATCCTTACCCGCAGGGCGCTCCCGACGCTGGCCTTTTGAACATATCTGCACCCTGTTACGTGAGCTGATAAAGCATTCTCCCGGCGATTTTGGTTATCAACGTTCACGCTGGAGCACCGAATTACTGGCAATAAAAATCAATGAGATAACCGGTTGCCAGTTACATGCAGGAACCGTTCGCCGCTGGTTGCCATCTGCGGGGCTTGTATGGCGCAGGGCCGCGCCAACTCTGCGCATCCGTGACCCACATAAAGATGAAAAGATGGCGGTAATCCACAAAGCGCTGGATGAATGCAACGCAGAGCATCCGGTATTTTATGAAGATGAAGTGGATATTCACCTTAATCCTAAAATCGGTGCGGACTGGCAGTTGCGCGGACAGCAGAAACGGGTAGTGACGCCGGGGCAGAACGAAAAATACTATCTGGCCGGCGCACTGCACAGTGGCACGGGTAAAGTCAGCTACGTGGGCGGCAACAGCAAAAGTTCAGCGCTGTTTATCGCTCTGCTGAAGCACCTGAAAGCCACTTACCGGCGGGCGAAAACAATCACGCTGATCGTTGATAACTACATTATCCATAAAAGCCGCGAAACACAGCGCTGGTTGAAAGCAAATCCCAAGTTCAGGGTAATTTACCAGCCGGTTTACTCGCCGTGGGTGAATCATGTGGAACGGCTATGGCAGGCACTTCATGACACGATAACCCGTAATCATCAGTGCCGCTCAATGTGGCAGTTACTGAAAAAGGTCCGCCATTTTATGGAAACCGCCAGCCCATTCCCCGGAGGAAAACATGGTCAGGCAAAAGTGTAGCGGTATTAGGCGCAGCTATTTAGTCAGCAGCACCACGCTGTGAGGCGCCAGCTCACGCATTAGCGCCCCAATAATGATCATCAACAGACCGACCGCCACGCTATCACGCTCGCGAATATGACGAGTGATCCAGCCTCCCGCCAGCGCCAGTCCGCCCATCGCGACCATCGGTAATGCGGTAAGAAGAGAAGCCACAGTAAAACTCATGCCGCTGGCCGCACGTAATTGCGGGAGTAAAGGCCCGATTGACGTGAGTAGCGGACGCATATTCAGGCCAATCAGCACCAACACAAGGAGCATCAGACCCGTACGAGGAGATTGATTCATATTGTTCTTTGAGCCCGGCGCGGATAACGCGCCAGGCTTTACTCGGGTTTAGAAAGGTTTTGTCGGCAGATATTTGCCATCAAGCGTAATCACCGCGCGTTCACCGCCTTCCGGGTCAGCCACTTTTTTGACATCCAGCTTGAAGTTAATGGCGCTGATAATGCCGTCGCCAAATTTCTCATGCACCAGCACCTTCAGCGTAGAGCCATACACCTGCAGGATTTCATAGAAGCGATAAATGGTCGGGTCAGTGGGTACGCGATCGTCAATACTGCCGCGCAGTGGGATCATTTGCAGAAGCAGCACCGCATCTTCATCCAGTGAGAGCTTTTCACCAACCAGACGCGCCGCATCAGCCGGCAGTGCATGCTGCCCCAGCAAGGCCGCGGTAACAAAAGCTTCAGATAAGCCCGTACCATCGGTGAGTTGCGCAAAGGTCAGATCTTTTTTCGCTTTGATAAGCAGAATCTGGTCAGCCAAAGAGAGGCGAATATCGCGGTTAATTTGTGCGTGGATCATAATGGAACCTCCTGTATAGAGAGAAAAAATTAAGCTGCGGTGAGGCTGCGAAGCGGCATCGCGCAGGTATTTGGATTTTCGGCAAGCGAGACAAACTGCCCGCTGGCACCGTTGTAGGCGGCAATATCGCCACGTTCGATGTCGTAAACCCAGCCGTGTAATGCCATCCGCCCCTCTTCCAGCGCCAGGCGTACTGACGGGTGGGTCTGAATATTGGCCAGCTGTGCGATAACGTTTTCACGCACCATTGATGCGGTTTTCGCCTGCAATGAAATATGCGTGCGTGATTCATTCACCACGCGGGCTGAATCGGCATAGCGCAGCCAGTGGCTGACGGCGGGCATACTGTCCAGGCAATGGCATCCGGCGATGGCCGTCATGGCGCCACAGTCAGAGTGACCACATATAACAATGTCATTTACTTTCAAAACCGACACGGCGTACTCCACCGATGCGGTAACGCCTCCCGGTTCCGGGCCATAAGAAGGAACAATGTTGCCCGCATTACGGATGACAAACAGATCGCCAGGCTCACGCTGCGTCACCAGCTCCGGCACCAGGCGGCTATCTGAACACGATATAAAAAGCGCGCGTGGGTTTTGCTGGTTTGCCAGCGATCTGAAAAGCTCGGCGCGTTCGGGAAAGACGCTGCGCTGAAATTTCAAAAAGCCATCAATAATCTCTTTCACGATTGTTCCTCTGTCTCACTATGGAATGGACACAGGCTACTCGCTACGTTCCATAAGATAAAAGACTCATTTATAATCAAGTCTATTGGTAAAACTTATGGAAAAGATGATGCTGTTACGACATATTCACTACTTTCTGGCAGTCGCTGAGCATCGAGGCTTTACCCGTGCCGCCACGGCGCTTCACGTTTCGCAGCCCGCGCTTTCTCAGCAAATCAGACAGCTTGAAGAGTCACTTGGCGCGCAACTGTTCGATCGCAGTGGTCGCCATATTCAGCTCACCGATGCTGGCGAAGCCTGGTTGGGTTACGCGAAAAATGCGCTGAGATCGCTGGAAGAGGGAAAGCGGGCAATTCATGATGTCGAGGATTTGAGCCGTGGCTCACTGCGTGTCGCCGTTACCCCCACGTTTACCTCGTGGCTTATCGGGCCGCTAATGGCGAGGTTTTATGCGCGCTATCCCAATATCACCCTTGCGTTACAGGAGATGTCGCAGAAAAAGATGGAAGAGCTGCTGCTCAACGATGAACTGGACATCGGCATCGCATTTGATGATGTTCATTCGGCAGACATCGACGTACTGCCGCTACTGAAGGAATCCCTTGCGTTGATGGTGTCTGAAAGCCATCCTCTGGCGCAACAGGAGTGCGTAGCCTTGTCACATCTTAATAATGAACGACTCATTTTACTGAGTGAGGAATTTGCGACGCGCGAACAAATTGATCGCTATTGCCGCCAAAGAGATCTGCATCCGCAGATAGTAATAGAAGCAAACTCTATCAATGCCATTCTGGAACTGGTGCGTCGTACAACGCTCGCCACCCTGCTTCCATCGCCAATCGCCGCGCAAAATGAGGGATTAAAAGCCGTTTCACTGACGCCGCAGTTGCTGGAACGAACCGCCGCGCTGATGCTACGCAAAGGCGCGTGGAGAACGGCCGCCGTGAAGGCATTTACGGCAATGGCGCAGGAAGTGACGAAAACGTACACCCGGTAACATTGAATTTCGCACGCCAGCAGGCGATAGTGCTTTTTTGACTGAGACAGAAGACGAGTATGACATCAACCGCACTCTCATCGACACTCAAAGGCGGCGCGCTGATCCTGTTGCTTGCCCTGATTTACACCGGCCTCTTTACCGCTGACCGCACGACCTGGCTCATGGAGGTCACCCCGGTCATTATCATTGTGCCGCTGCTATTGTCCACGCATCGTCGCTACCCGCTGACGCCCCTCCTTTACACGCTTATCTTTTTCCACGCGCTTATTCTGATCGGCGGCGGCATGTACACCTACGCCAAAGTGCCCATCGGCTTCGACGTGCAGGAGATGTTTAACCTGAGCCGCAATCCTTACGACAAACTGGGCCACTTTTTCCAGGGGCTGGTTCCGGCACTGGCGGCGCGAGAAATTTTACTGCGCAGCGGCTACGTGCGCGGGCGTAAAATGGTCGGTTTTCTGGTCTGCTGTATCGCTTTGGCCATCAGTGCAGCCTATGAATTGATCGAGTGGTGGGCGGCGCTGGCGATGGGCCAGGGCGCAGATGATTTCCTGGGGACTCAGGGCGATCCGTGGGATACGCAGTCGGACATGTTCTGCGCCTTGCTCGGGGCATTAACCACGGTATTGCTGCTTGGTCGTTACCATCAGCGCCAGCTAATGCGCTTACTGTAATTTCTCGAACCCGCCTGATTGGCGGGTTCTGCGTTATACAGCACACCGTTTATCAGGCAACAACCTTACAAATCAGGATGGTTCTTCTCAGGTCGCTCCAGCGCCAGATATCATTTTGCAATTTATCCAGCTTATAGGGAAGGTGCGAACAAGTCCCTGATATGAGATCATGTTTGTCATCTGGAGCCATGGAACAGGGTTCATCATGAGTCATCAACTCACCTTCGCCGACAGTGAATTCAGCAGTAAGCGCCGTCAGACCAGAAAAGAGATTTTCTTGTCCCGCATGGAGCAGATTCTGCCATGGCAAAACATGGTGGAAGTCATCGAGCCGTTTTACCCCAAGGCTGGTAATGGCCGGCGACCTTATCCGCTGGAAACCATGCTACGCATTCACTGCATGCAGCATTGGTACAACCTGAGCGATGGCGCGATGGAAGATGCTCTGTACGAAATCGCCTCCATGCGTCTGTTTGCCCGGTTATCCCTGGATAGCGCCTTGCCTGACCGCACCACCATCATGAATTTCCGCCACCTGCTGGAGCAGCATCAACTGGCCCGCCAATTGTTCAAGACCATCAATCGCTGGCTGGCCGAAGCAGGCGTCATGATGACTCAAGGCACCTTGGTCGATGCCACCATCATTGAGGCACCCAGCTCGACCAAGAACAAAGAGCAGCAACGCGATCCGGAGATGCATCAGACCAAGAAAGGCAATCAGTGGCACTTTGGCATGAAGGCCCACATTGGTGTCGATGCCAAGAGTGGCCTGACCCACAGCCTGGTCACCACCGCGGCCAACGAGCATGACCTCAATCAGCTGGGTAATCTGCTTCATGGAGAGGAGCAATTTGTCTCAGCCGATGCCGGCTACCAAGGGGCGCCACAGCGCGAGGAGCTGGCCGAGGTGGATGTGGACTGGCTGATCGCCGAGCGCCCCGGCAAGGTAAGAACCTTGAAACAGCATCCACGCAAGAACAAAACGGCCATCAACATCGAATACATGAAAGCCAGCATCCGGGCCAAGGTGGAGCACCCATTTCGCATCATCAAGCGACAGTTCGGCTTCGTGAAAGCCAGATACAAGGGGTTGCTGAAAAACGATAACCAACTGGCGATGTTATTCACGCTGGCCAACCTGTTTCGGGCGGACCAAATGATACGTCAGTGGGAGAGATCTCACTAAAAACTGGGAATAACGCCTTAAATGGCGAAGAAACGGTCTAAATAGGCTGATTCAAGGCATTTACGGGAGAAAAAATCGGCTCAAACATGAAGAAATGAAATGGCTGAGTCAGCCGAGAAGAATTTCCCCGCTTATTCGCACCTTCCCTAATCCGCCCATCCGGTTATGCCATTCACTTAACCAAAAGAAGAATTTCACCACGCTGCCGCCCAGGCTTCCGGGTGCGAAACCGGAAGAGGGCTATACCGTTGCCGTGTGCTTGCCCACGGTTCGGGTCCTGTTTAGTACCAAATTCGATTTTGAAGAGTCTGAACTGGCTCATCACACAGGCGGCTAAACGGGCTTTACCTCTTTGATCTGAGAGCATTATAAACGGTACAGTGGCTTATTTAATACAGGTTTGATCATATGCCGCGTTAGACGTATAATTAACATGCCAAAAGAAGAATTTCACCTCGCTGTATGCCGGATGCCCGCGAAGCATCACAGGCTACAGAGCAGATAACCCGCCTTGAGCGGGTTTTCTGCTTTATGAGGCCGCCGCCAAGCGGTTTTTTTACGCCTCGTCAGGGCATTCGGTAAAACACCTATTCTCCTGAATCCCACTGGCCCCGCGCCGCTGCCGTGTGGAAATCCGCCCACCTTGCCGGGCGCCGCTGCCGTGTGGGAATCGGCCCACCTTGCCGGGCGCCGGTGCCGTGTGGGAATCGGCCCACCTTGCCGCGCGCCGGTGCCGTGTGGGAATCCGCCCACCTTGCCGGGCGAGGCTGCCGCGTGGGAATCGGCCCACCTTGCCGGGCGAGGCTGCCGCGTGGGAATCGGCCCACCTTGCCGGGCGAGGCTGCCGCGTGGGAATCGGCCCACCTTGCCGGGCGCGGCTGCCGTGTGGGAATCGGCCCACCTTGCCGCGCGCCGGTGCCGTGTGGAAATCGGCCCACCTTGCCGCGCGCCGGTGCCGTGTGGGAATCCGCCCACCTTGCCGCGCGCCGGTGCCGTGTGGGAATCCGCCCACCTTGCCGGGCGAGGCTGCCGCGTGGGAATCGGCCCACCTTGCCGGGCGAGGCTGCCGTGTGGGAATCCGCCCACCTTGCCGGGCGAGGCTGCCGTGTGGGAATCCGCCCACCTTGCCGGGCGAGGCTGCCGCGTGAGAATCCGCCCACCTTGCCGGGCGCCGCTGCCGTGTGGAAATCCGCCCATCTTGCCGGGCGCCGCTGCCGCGTGAGAATCCGCCCACCTTGCCGGGCGCCGCTGCCGCGTGGGAATCGGCCCACCTTGCCGGGCGCCGCTGCCGCGTGAGAATCGGCCCACCTTGCCGGGCGCCGCTGCCGCGTGGGAATCGGCCCACCTTGCCGGGCGCCGCTGCCGCGTGAGAATCCGCCCACCTTGCCGGGCGCCGCTGCCGTGTGGAAATCCGCCCATCTTGCCGGGCGCCGCTGCCGCGTGAGAATCCGCCCACCTTGCCGGGCGCCGCTGCCGTGTGGAAATCCGCCCATCTTGCCGGGCGCCGCTGCCGTGTGGAAATCCGCCCATCTTGCCGGGCGCCGCTGTAGTGTGGAAATCCGCCCATCTTGCCGGGCGCCGCTGTCGTGTGGGAATCCGCCCATCTTGCCGGGCGCCGGTGCTGTGTGGAAATTCGCCCATCTTCATGACAAAAATTTGTCAAATGACAGGCTCATGTGTGCTGATTTATGTCAGACGGGATTTTGCTTATCAATTATTGAGAACAGAAATTTTCCTGAATCATCAATACTATACTTAGCAAGTAAAGGTGTTTTCTCATTTATCTGCTTGAGTGCAGGATCAAGGAAAGATCGTTTCAACTCTGCCAAGTTCTTCTGTTGGGATTCCGGCAAAAGGAAACGGTCATTTAACCAAGCATGAGTAGTAACCCATAAGCCTGAAGATTTGAATTGAGCAAGACTTTCATAAAGGCGGATCGTCCGGGGATTTCGAAGACTGCCACAATCGCGGAGCGAGTAGGTGGTGAACTGGTTCGTCAGGCCGTAAATGTACCGCAGGAGTTTATGGTTAAATTCGATTTCCCAGATACCACGAGCTGATCGGCTGCCAGCCTCTGTTAGCCAGGGGCGCGCGACGCAGTCAAAACGCCCCTCTTTCGGGTAAAAGATTACCGCAGAACGGCTTAACTCAAACACGCCTTCTTTAACATCCTTGATAGCCTGGTTACGGCTTACCTGAAAAATTTGCTGATAGTCAGCCACCTTTACTTTGAAAGTAGAGTCACCGAGTACAGCCATCTCATCATCATCTTCGCTTACTGAAGCTGTGAAATACGTCTGCATAAGACATAACCAGAGAACGCGCTTTGCTTTTAGCGAGAGGTAGTAAGCAGCTTCGGTAAGCTCGTTAGACTGCTTAACTTTTATCTTTTTGTTCAGCAACTTATCCATGCGCCTTGCCTTTGTGGGTTAAAAATTACTCTCCACACTACCACAAAGTTCAAACAAGTAAATACATTTTTTACAGTTTCGTCTAAGGTGGGCCAATTCCCATAACAAGGTGGGCTAATTCCCAGAGATAACACTTATTTATGATTTTAAATCAATGAGTTATATAGCTCTAAAAGACTTTAAAAAGATAAAAAATCTATAAAATACCTTTTAAAAATATGCCTGTGGATATGTGCATATCATCGCTTACCAGCGCCGCTTCGCGGCTCGGTCAACCCCTCAGAACCGCGAAAACAAGTTTCGCAGTTCTTCACGGTTCATGTTTTAATCCGAGCATGGCGCCAGCACCTTCGCGGCACCATCGAGGCCCGCGCTGCTGCCGCACCGGGCCTCACCCTCAAATAAAATAAAGTTTATAAAAATCGTACTTGTATTGACCCCTGTTTATTCTGAGTATATCCTTTCTGTAACCAAAACTACGGAGGCGCCACAGATGGCTCAGAAAAACAGAATTTCAGAAACAGAATGGAAACAGCTGCTGCCGCAAATGGCTTCCTTTGCACACATCACAACAGATATTGGCTATTCCGTGCTTGTCAAAGGTGAGAAATCATCAGACGTAGCCACGCGAGTAGGCCGTTCCAAGCAAAACATTTCCAGCACCGTTAAGCGAATCTGGGATTTGTACCAGAACACCACTCTTAAAGCCGAGAACGGCGAACCATTAAAATTAGTTCAGGTCTGGATACCAGCAAGCCTTGCTGAAACTGTTTTAAAAGAAGCCGCGAAGTACAGCATTAATAACATCACGACCTCGGAAATGGAAAAAAAATAAAGTCCGAAAGGACTTTATTTTAAGACTACTAACGCGGCTTTATTACAGTGCTCGCCACCACAGTAAACCACTATCCCCGGTTTACCCCAGAGATTGATATGACACACCGGGCAGCTGTACTTTTCCCGGTTTGTTTTGTTCACCGGGGCCGCCATGAAATTCGTCAACGAGGCCATCGATGCCAAACTGCAAGCGGCGTTGCCGATGATCATCGACTACGGCCCGCTCAACCCCGAAGCCTTCAAGACCGGGGTAATCCCGGCCGAGCGCGAGGCCAAGCTGCCTTCCGCACCCGGCAACATCTCGCGCCAGGCCCTGCTCTCGGCGCAATGGTGGGCCTCCGAAGCCGGGGTCAAGGCCGAAGAACGCTGGTTGTCCTTCGTCCAGAAAAAATAGCCATCGGCCGTTGCTGCGCCGCAGGCCAGAGGCCTCGGCGCAGGACATGCCGTCTGCCCCCGCGATTTCGACATAAAGCGCTTGCGCACCGGTCAATTGCGTCCACTTCATTCGTTGGCATCCCGGTACATTAGGCCTGAGGGTCCCGCAGAGTGACCTGTGCAGACAACTCGCGCTCGCCTCAAGTACCTGCCCACCATTGGGAGTTCTTCACATGACATTACCCGAGCACCGCACCCTGCTGTCCGCCAGGACGACTGCCACCGCCAGCGCTACCCGTCAGTGCTGGATACCCTCCAGCACTGCGCAGTGACGAGAGGTCATCATGTCCAACGCCTATCTCGCCAAATCCATGCCCGACTCCAGCGACCAGCAGCACCAGCCGCCCATGACCAGCGAAGACGCCCTGGCCCGTGAAGAACGCAAGGAGCACACCTCCATGCTGTTGCTGCTCACCCCGGCGCTGGTCATGGTCGTGGTGCTGTTGATCATGCCGCTGTGCTGGCTGGCCTTTCAGTCGGTCCAGACCGAGGAAGGGTTTTCCCTGGCCAACTACATCCGGATTTTCCAGGAAAGCATTTACTGGGACACCTTCGCCCTGACCTTCAAGATCAGTTTCCTGGTGACGATCCTGTCGATCGTCATGGGCTTCCCCATTGCCTACGCCGCTTCGCGCCTGCAGGGTTTCTGGGCCAACCTGATTCTGATCTGCGTGATCCTGCCGTTCTGGACCAGCGTGCTGGTGCGGGCCTATGCCTGGCTGGTGCTCCTGCAACGCCGCGGACTGGTCAATCAGACGCTGATGGACCTTGGCATCATCGACCAACCCCTGACGCTGATGCACAACACCACTGGCACGGTAATCGGCACCCTGCACGTCATGCTGCCCTTTATGGTCCTGCCGCTGTATTCGGTGATGAAAAAAATCCCCCAGGACCTCATGCAAGCGTCCGAGAGCCTTGGCGCCAAACCCTTCTACACCTTCCGCCGGGTCTTCCTGCCGATGGCAGCGCCGGGGGTCATGGCCGGTTCCATCCTGGTGTTCGTCATCTGCCTAGGCTTCTTCATCACCCCGGAACTGCTCGGCGGTGGCCGCACGATCCTGGTGTCGATGCTGGTGCAACGCAACGTCGAGCTCTATCACGCCTGGGGCGCAGCCAGCGCAGTCGGCCTGGTGCTGCTGTTTGTGGTGTTCCTGATCTTCTGGGGCATCAATCGCTTCATCCCCATCGAACGCATCCTGGGAGCGCGCTAAATGAACCTGCTTGCCAACCTGCGTCACCTTCGCCTGTCCCACGTGCTGTTCACGGTGCTGGTCGCGGCGATCCTGCTGTACCTGATCATCCCGGTGCTGATCGTGGTACCCATGTCGTTCTCCGAGGCGCGCTTCCTGCAATTCCCTCCCAAGCAATGGTCCTTCCACTGGTACGAGGCGTTCTTCAACAGCGTGGAGTGGATGTCGGCGGCGCGGGTCAGTCTGATCACGGCATTTTTCACCATGGCCATCAGCCTGCCGATTGGTATGGCGGCCGCCTACGCCATCAACAACTCCAGCCTGAAGGTGGTGCGTACGCTGCAGATCATCCTGCTGCTGCCGATGATGGTGCCCATCATCCTGATCGCCGCCGGCGTGTTCTTCGTTTACGCCCGGGTCGGCCTGATCAGCACGCTGACCGGCCTGGTGCTGGCGCACATCATGCTCGCCTTGCCCTACGTGATCATCGCGCTGCTGGCCGGTCTGCGTAACTTCGACATGTCCCAGGAAATGGTGGCGCGCAGCCTGGGCATGAACCGCTTTCGCGCCTTCATGGCCGTGACCCTGCCGCAGATCAAGCCCAGTGTGGTCTCGGCGACACTGTTCGCCTTCATCACCTCGCTGGATGAAACTGTGGTGGCGCTGTTCATCTCCGGCGGCGACAACCAGACTCTGACCAAGCGCATGTTCACGGCGCTGCGCGACGAGATCGATCCGACCATTGCCGCTATCAGTTCGATCCTGATCCTGGCGTCGCTGATCCTGGTGGTGATTGCCGGTCGCAACAAACAATAACCAACAACGCACTCCCCCTCTGCAAACACACTTGCCCGCCATTGCGGGCAAGTGTGTTTTTGCGTCCTGACCACGCACGCCCATGCCGACGTGCAGCCCAGCACAGCCTGCCGTCACACGGCTTAATTCAGCATCTATCACCCGTGTCCAGGCCCATCTCGGGGGAACCGCAGAATTCGGAAAAAATCGTACGCTAAGCTAACGGTGTTCTCGTGACAGCTCTTTGACTAGGCTTTCTAAGGCCATTCTGATAGCCCTGACTTCCTGAAAAGCCATGGCTAAAATTTGTGCGGCTAAAAGGGATAACCGATGGTAAAGTAAGTTATCCCTGTCGAGATACTGAAAAGCGTTATCCTCGTTTTTCCCAAAACTGTTTTGCCAGTTCGCTCAGAGCGCTAGTTAACTGAGCGACAGATTTCGCACTTTGCAAATTATTCTGCCCGGTCTGTACATTGGTATCAGCAGCATCGCGTATATTGATAATACTGCGGTTTATGTCTTCACTTACTGCTCCCTGCTGCTCGACCGCAGTCGCTATTTGCGCGTTCATGTCGGTAATTTCGTTAACGCGTTGGCCAATTCCATCAAGAGCTGTAGCTGCTTCCTCTGCGTGAGCTACACTCGTGTGCGCTTGCCGACTACTTTGCTCCATGACTGTAACAGCGGATTGCGCTCGCTCTTGTAGAGCGCTGATCATGCTTTGAATATCCGTTGTCGATTGCTGTGTGCGAGCAGCAAGACTGCGAACCTCATCGGCGACAACAGCAAAACCACGCCCCTGCTCACCAGCACGCGCGGCCTCAATTGCTGCGTTGAGTGCCAACAAATTCGTTTGCTCGGCGATCCCTCGTATAACGTCAAGAACTTTTGATATCTCGTTACTTTGACCTTCAAGCTCATGAATAACCTGAGCGGCTTGCCTAATTTCACCTTCAAGGGCAGTGATTGACTGGCTTGTGTGGGCTACCAGACGCTGGCCAGATGCCGTCTCAGTGTCTGCTCTTCCGGCCGCATCTGCAGCATGCTGTGCATTGCTCGCAACCTCTTGAATGCTTGCCGCCATTTGGTTTACTGCCGTTGCTATTTGATCTGTCTCTGCCTGCTGCTCAACTGTAAGTACATTGCTTGACTCAATATCCTTTAGTAGGCCTCGGGTGTGTTCGCTAAGCCGATTTGATGCATCACCTATGCGACCTACTATGGCGCCTGTTTCAGCTTGCATCATTCGTAAAGCAAACTCTATTTGGCCAAACTCATCGGTGCGCCCAGTGTAGAGGGATTGACTTAATGGGTTATTGGAAATATTCCTGGCTCTTTCAACCAGTCTTCCAAGAGGAGAGAGAATAGCCAAAACACTAACAGAGCTTAAGCTTCCTGACATTAAAGTGGGCGGTTACAGGAGCTGAGTGCAACACGGTTATTGAATTGAAGCTGGAGCATCATGCCGCATAGCCATAGCTTCCTGCATCACCTCGTCCATAACCTCGATCGGACACTTGAAGTCGAAGCGCTTACGGGGGCGCATGTTCAGTTGCAGTGCGATGGCATCCAGTTCCTCCTGGCTATGCACCGACAAGTCCGTGCCTTTGGGCAGGTACTGGCGGATCAGGCCATTGATGTTTTCGTTACTGCCGCGCTGCCAAGGGCTGTGCGGGTCGCAGAAGTAAATCGCCACCCCGGTCTGCTGGGTGATTTCAGCATGCCGCGCCATTTCTCGGCCCTGGTCGTAGGTCATGCTCTTGCGCATCGCCAGCGGCATGCCATTGAGCGCTGCACTGAAGCCTTCCATCGCCGAGGTCGCCGTCGCGTCGTTCATCTTCACCAGCATCAGGTAGCCACTGGTGCGCTCCACCAGCGTACCTACAGACGAGGCGTTGGCCTTGCCCTTGATCAGGTCGCCTTCCCAATGCCCTGGCATCAGTCGGTCTTCGATCTCCGGCGGACGTACATGAATACTGACCCTCTCAGGGATCTGACCGCGCCGATCCACGCCGCCAGAGCGCGGCCTGCGCATCGTCTTGCTTTGGCGCAGGCAGATGATCAGCTCTTTACGCAGCTCGCCGACTGGCAAGGCATAGATCGCGTTATAGATCGTCTCGCGACAGACGTAGGCGGCACTGTTGCAAATAGTCGGTGGTGATAAACTTATCATCCCCTTTTGCTGATGGAGCTGCACATGAACCCATTCAAAGGCCGGCATTTTCAGCGTGACATCATTCTGTGGGCCGTACGCTGGTACTGCAAATACGGCATCAGTTACCGTGAGCTGCAGGAGATGCTGGCTGAACGCGGAGTGAATGTCGATCACTCCACGATTTACCGCTGGGTTCAGCGTTATGCGCCTGAAATGGAAAAACGGCTGCGCTGGTACTGGCGTAACCCTTCCGATCTTTGCCCGTGGCACATGGATGAAACCTACGTGAAGGTCAATGGCCGCTGGGCGTATCTGTACCGGGCCGTCGACAGCCGGGGCCGCACTGTCGATTTTTATCTCTCCTCCCGTCGTAACAGCAAAGCTGCATACCGGTTTCTGGGTAAAATCCTCAACAACGTGAAGAAGTGGCAGATCCCGCGATTCATCAACACGGATAAAGCGCCCGCCTATGGTCGCGCGCTTGCTCTGCTCAAACGCGAAGGCCGGTGCCCGTCTGACGTTGAACACCGACAGATTAAGTACCGGAACAACGTGATTGAATGCGATCATGGCAAACTGAAACGGATAATCGGCGCCACGCTGGGATTTAAATCCATGAAGACGGCTTACGCCACCATCAAAGGTATTGAGGTGATGCGTGCACTACGCAAAGGCCAGGCCTCAGCATTTTATTATGGTGATCCCCTGGGCGAAATGCGCCTGGTAAGCAGAGTTTTTGAAATGTAAGGCCTTTGAATAAGACAAAAGGCTGCCTCATCGCTAACTTTGCAACAGTGCCGTCCTGTCTGTGACGCGGCTGCTGCGGGCCTTCAAGGGAAGATCATGACCGCTTCCCAGCCAGCCGAGAGTGGGCAGCTTTGAGCTTCGCTACCAATCTGGAGGAGTACCACCATGAACGCAAACGCCCCGAACACTGCCAGTTGCACCACCTGCTGCGTATGCTGCAAAGAAATTCCGCTCGATGCCGCCTTCACCCCGGAAGGCGCGGAATACGTCGAACATTTCTGCGGGCTGGATTGCTATGAACGCTTCCAGGCACGCGCCAAGGCCGCGACAGAATCTGACATTGCGCCTGTCCCTGGCGGTTCGCAGCCGTCAGATTGAGGCATGCCCTAACTGGGCGTCAGGCCGGAACCTTGGGCAGTGTCAGAATAGGGCCGATTCCAGCATTTTCTGACGACTCGCCTGCAACCTCTAGGGCCTCAACCTGACAGGCCGCACGCTTAGCGTACGATTTTGTCCGTTTTCTCTATCGTCCCCTCCATGCCCGACGGACGGTCGCCGGCCCGCCCTGGTCGAAGGCCGCCCCACTCGGCCCGGCGAGGCCCGGCCAAGGTTGGACAGTTGCAGCGGCCAAAATCGCCCCCTGCGGCCTCCTGGGCGCGTTTCTGGTGCCAAGGTAGGCTTGCCCCCTGACTGACAGCTTCCGCGTTGTGTGGGCGATTCTGGAGGCTCTGACGCTGCTCCGGTTGCAGCGCTCCCGCCCCCTCTTTGGCGTTCAACCTGTCGTTTTCAGAAGACGGCTGCACTGAACGTCAGAAGCCGACTGCACTATAGCAGCGGAGGGGTTGGATCCATCAGGCAACGACGGGCTGCTGCCGGCCAATAGCCGACAATGACGACACTGGAAATCCCCGCCTGTGAGCGTCGGCTCAGGGCGGGACAGCGTCATCCAGCTACCTGCGCCACTGACTCAGCCTTGTCCAGCCGGCCGCGCCGCACGAACAGACTGACCAGCCGTTGACGGATCGCCACCTGAAGTTCCGCCAGTTGTT
Organism: Enterobacter sp. QK-SA4; assembly: GCF_056856775.1. NCBI lineage: Bacteria > Pseudomonadati > Pseudomonadota > Gammaproteobacteria > Enterobacterales > Enterobacteriaceae > Enterobacter > Enterobacter sp. QK-SA4. The sequence goes on along the minus strand of NZ_JBXFXH010000003.1, from coordinate 41,804 downwards.
CCGGCGTGATGCGAATTTCACCCGCTCGACGAGCGCAACACCGGCGCCGCCTACGCCAAGAACCGGCGAATCGAACTCAAACTCACGAACCGCTGAGCGCCGCGTCACCGCGCTGCTGCGCCAGCCAGTCGCGCGGGGCGCAGCCCATGCGCACGCGGAAGGCGCGCGCCAGAGCGTTCGGGCTGCCGTAGCCGACGCGGTCGGCCACCACCGCCACCGGCCGCCCCTGCTTGAGCAGGGTGCAACTGACGTTCATCCGCCAGTCGGCCAGATAGTCGCCCGGCGTGACGCCCACCGCGTCCTTGAACGCGGCGGCGAAGCGCGCGCGTGACATGCCCGCCTTCGCCGCCAGCGCCTCGAGCGACCACGCGGTCTGCGGCGCATCGTGCATGGCGGTTATGGCGCGCGCGAGTTTCGGGTCGGCCAGGCCCGCCAGCAGTCCGGTGGCGCCAAGCCGCCCATCCATCAGATAACGCAGCAACTGGATCAGTAGCAACTCGCACAAGCGGTCGATGGCGGCCTGCCGACCGCACTGGTCGCGCTCGGCTTCGGCAAACAGCAACTCTAGCGTCGGCCCGAGGCCGGGCAAGTCCGCCAACGGAATCAGCAGCATCGACGGCAAGGCCATGGCCAACGGGTTGCCCGTCGAAGCGCCCAGGTCGACCTCCGCACACAACCGCTCAGCGGTATCGCCGGGGGCGGCGACAAAACGATGCGACGCCACGCGCGGATAAAACAGCAGGCTCGGCTCGGTAACCAGCAGATCTTCATGCACGGGCGAACGCGCCGTAATCGGGCCGCGCCGCACCAGATGGATATAGCCATGCGGCGCCGCGTAATGATGCTGCCCACAGAAGGCGCCGCTGTGAAAAACGCGCGCCGAAAGCGAGTAGTGCCGGAGCAAGCCGGCCAGTCGATCCGCCATTCCACTCTCCATATAAGACGATAGGTTACGTATTTGATACTTTACGTGCCATATCGTACCAAACAAAGGGCGATCATGCCCACGTGCTCTTGCACCTCACCCACTACGGAGATAGACATGACCCAAATCGCCCCCCTGACCATCGACACCGCTGACGCCGCTACCGCTGCCACACTCAAGGCCGTCAAAGCCAAGCTTGGCATGGTGCCGAACCTGTTCGCCACGCTGGCCCACGCGCCGGCGGCGCTCAATGGCTACCTCGGCTTGTCCGAAACGCTGGGCACCGGCCGCCTGAATGCCTCCCAGCGCGAGATCGTTGCGCTCGCTGCCGGTCAAGCCAATCGCTGCCAGTATTGCCTGAGCGCACACACCCTGATCGGCAAAGGTGCCGGACTGTCGGCAGAGGCCATCGCCGCGGCCCGCACCGGCCAGGCGGCCAACGCACTTGACGATGCAATCGCCGGCTTTGCCCGCGCGCTGGTCGAGCAACGCGGCGTGGTGTCGGCCGACGCCATGGCCAACTACCGCCGCGCGGGGCTCGACGACGGCCTGATACTGGAAGTGATCGCCAACGTCGCGCTGAACACGCTCACCAACTACACCAACCACATCGCCGACACCACGGTGGATTTCCCCGTGGTCGCCGTCTGATCTCCATAGGCATATAAGGAGAACACGATGAAAATCGCACTCACCGGCGCTCTGCTCGCCAGCGCCCTCGTCCTGCCACTGGCCGTCACGGCCGGCGACTTTTCGCCCTATGTGGACAGCCAGGGCGGCATCAGCCGCCCCACAGACTTCCGCACAAACTTCGTCCACCTGGGCTCATATGCGGTGTTGGACGAAAAATCCGCCTCTCGCGGCTTGCACGATGTGTACACCGAAAAGGCCTCGGCCGAGCACTACCGCAAGACCGGCAAGTTCTTGGACGGCGCCACGCTGGTGAAAGAGATCCGCAAGCTCGAAACCAGCGCCATGACCACTGGCAACCCTGTGGTCTGGGGTTCCGATGCGGCCGTGTGGTTCGTGATGGTCAAGGACGCCAAAGGCCGTTTCGCCAGCAACCCCTTGTGGGGCGACGGCTGGGGCTGGGCGCTGTTCAAGGCCGACGCCCCCGCCAAGAATGTCGCCGTCAGCTACGAAGCCGACTGCATGGGCTGCCATGTGCCGGCGGCCAAGACCGACCGCGTATTCATCCAGGGCTATCCGACACTGACCCAGCACTGACTTGCTGCCGGGTTACGCTTCGCGCAGGATGGCACCTCCGTCCTGCGCGAGCCACCCTTTCCGGAAGCGCGCCATGCCGACACTCGACGCCTTTCTGACCGACGTCCGCGCCTGCACGCGCTGCGCACCGCATCTGCCACACGGCGTGCAGCCGGTCTTCCAGTTTCACCCGAGTGCGCCCATCCTCATCGCCGGCCAAGCACCGGGGGCCCGGGTCCATGCCTCAGGCGTGCCCTTCGACGACGCCAGCGGCGCGCGTCTGCGCGCCTGGCTGGGCGTGGACCGCGACACCTTCTACGACCCTACCCGCATCGCCATTCTGCCCATGGGCTTCTGTTATCCGGGCACCGGCAAAAGCGGTGACCTGCCGCTACGCCCGGAGTGCGCCCCCCGCCTGGCGCGAAGCCTTCATGCAGCGTTTCGAGCGCCTGTCGCTGGTCATCGTGCTGGGCAGCTACGCCATGGACTACCACCTCGGTACTGGCAAGACGCCGCTCACCCGGGTGGTCGAAGCCTGGCGCGAGCACTGGCCGCAAGCGTTCCCCCTGCCTCACCCTAGCCCGCGCAACAATCGCTGGCTGGTGCGCAACCCCTGGTTCCAACAAGACGTGCTGCCCGCGCTGCAAGCACGCGTCCAGGCAGTCCTCACCGCCAACCCCAAGGAAACCCCATGACCGACGACACCGCCGCCATTACCGAGCTGCTGCACAAGTACTACGACACCCTGGCCTGGGCGAACGGAGACAGGCACCGGCTTTGGAGCGATGAACGACGGCTTCAGGTGCGGTAGCTGACGCCTGGGACCTCAATCACCGTATGCCCGGGTCGAAAGCGGTCCTTTCTCTGACAACATCGCCCTAGCCCGCACTCAACCCCCACAACACATCCAGCACATGTTGCGTAGGCCGCTCGACGTCCCCACCACGGTGGGCAATACCAAGTTGACGCCACAATAAGGGCTGTAATGGCCGCATGACGATCCTGGTATCGGGCAATGGCGTGGAGGCTTCATGCGGCAACAACGTCGCACCATAACCGGCCGCCACTAGGCTTTTGATCGCATCGTTGTAGTTCAGTTGAATACGCGGCGTGGGCTGCCGTCCATCACTGGCGAACCACTCCGAGGTCAAGCGCGAAAGCCGAGTAGTTTTGTCATTCAGAATTAATGGCTGGGCGGCCAGCCAACCGGGGGTCACAACATCCGGGCATTCCCAGCGAGCCGGCAAGAAGGCCATGACCGGGTCCCGCCGCCATGGCTCGATCCGCAATTCCTTCACCGGGGTCTGTGGCAGCGCGACCAGACCGATCTCCAAAGAGCCCTCGGCAAGCTTCTTCAAAGTTTCCTGCGACGTGAGCACCGCGACCTGCACATCGATAGCGGGATGGCGTTGGCCCAACGTCTCCAAAGCTTGCGGCATCAACTGTGCGATGGCCCCTGTGGAGGCACCCAGCCGCACACGCCCGGCCAAGCCCTGCACCTGACGCTCCACGTCCTCAAGCGCCTGCTCCGCATCCGCCAACAGGCGCCGCGCGCGCTCCACCAGCGTTTCTCCAATCGCCGAAGGCTGAATGCGCCCACGTGTGCGCGACAACAGCTTTCCGCCAACCCGCGACTCCAGGTCGGCAATATGCAAACTGACCGTGGGTGGCGCGAGGTGCAGCACACGGGCCGCCTCGGCAAACGAACCCAGGTCGGCAATGGCCACCAACGTGCGCAGACGGTCCAGGCTGATTTCGCGCATGAGTCACTCCTTGTTCAGAAAAGCTGAATTTCATCGTTTAGAAATTCAACTTTTCCTATCTTAGCCCCTCACTGAAGATTGGAACTCCTGATTTCCTATGTCCGAGAGCATTCCATGGCAAGTCCTCTTATATTCATCGACGGCGACCAAGGCACCACCGGGTTGCAAATCCATCAACGTCTACGCGACCGGACCGATCTGCGGCTTATCACGCTCAGCCCCGAACATCGCAAGGATCCGCAACGTCGCGCCGAAATCATCAACGCCTGCGACATCGCGATTCTCTGCTTGCCCGACCAAGCCGCACGCGACGCTGTAGCGAGCATCGAAAACCCCGCCGTTCGGGTGATCGATGCGAGTTCGGCGCACCGCACCCATCCAGACTGGACCTATGGTTTCGCGGAGATGAACTCGCAGCAGGCCCAACGCATCGCCACGGCACGGCGGGTCAGCAATCCCGGTTGCTATCCCACGGGGGCGATAGGGCTGCTGCGCCCATTGCTGGAGGCCGGGTTGCTGCCCAGGGACTATCCGACGAACATTCATGCTGTGTCGGGCTATTCCGGAAAAGGGCGCGTTGGCGTGCAAGAGCATGAGGGAGAGGGCGCATCACAGGCGCCCGCGTTTCAGGTTTATGGTCTGGGGCTGGCACACAAACATATTCCGGAGATTCAGCAGCAAAGCGGTCTGATGGAGCGGCCGATGTTTGTGCCGGCTTATGGGGCTTTTCGGCAGGGGATCGTGCTGACCATACCGTTGCAACTTCGCTTGTTGGCGCCGGGCGTGGATGCGGTGCGGTTGCATGCGTGTCTTATGCAGCACTACGTCGATGCGGACCATGTACAGGTGATGTCGATGCAGGAGGCCAAAGGGTTGACGTGCCTTGATCCTCAGGCGCTTAACGGGACTGATAGTTTGCGATTGGTGGTGTGTGAAAATGATGAGACGGGGCAGGTTTTGTTGGCTGCGGTGTTTGACAATCTTGGGAAGGGAGCCGCTGGAGCGGCGGTGCAGAATCTGGATTTGATGGTTGCAGGAACATGACTCCGACTACCCACTGGCTCTAGAGTCTATGGCTCGAATTTTCGAGCGGTTGTTTCCTCTCTGTTTATGGCCTGGCATCGACGGCATTAAACGAGTCGAAAACAGAATCTACGCGTGTCAGCAGTTTGCAATCCAGTCAGGCTTTGAAGTTAAACGGTCGTCCACGACAGGCAGCAATCGGCCAACAGCGGCCGTTTTAGAGTAGGGAAAATAAATCCCCTTTTCTGCTGTCTACGCTTCGCAGCGCCGGTTACCCGGTCACCACGCAAGACTCGCTTCCGGTCGGTGGCTAACCTTTACCGGGCGGGGGTCATACCCGCTGGGTTTCTTACGCCATTTCGTGACGGCTTGCGCCGTCATTCCCAGGCGACCAAGCTTTGCCTGGCGCACATAAATCAGTCCCCTTTTTCTCTTTGCGCAGCAATGGCGTCGATCCTTCGCGCCTGCAAACCTTTGGTGCAGGCTCCAGCTCGCCCATTGCCCCCAACGACACCGCCGAGGGTCGCGCCCAAAATCGCCGCGTTGAAATCAAACTGGTGCCCCGTAGCGGCGCTGTAGCTCAAGGGTAATGGTGCCTTGGTGCTCTTTTCGTCGGATGCCCAGCTATCTTTTAATGGGTTACGGGCGATTTGCAGTGGGCTCCAAAACCTGGCCTCAGGAGGTGCAAGCTCCCGTGGCACCGGCTTTGGACTGGGCAGACCAATACGCCGGCCCATAAGCCCATAAGGATCCCGGCCTCGGCCGGGTTCTTTATGCCCGCTTCGCGGGCTTGAGCCCAGAAGGGAGCGGCGTGCGCCGGATTCGCATCTGCCAGCCAGTACGCAGCCCGTTTGGAACTCAGTTGATCCGTCTTTTTCAACGGTTTAACAGCCAAATCAATACGTTCACAAGTACACTCGCCACCCTAGGGATGGTGAAGCATCCACGAGCGGTACTAGAATTTTCAGCTTTTCGGTGCCGCCGCACGAATTCAAGGGGCAAGCATGGATTACGAACAACTGCCGAGGGCCGCCTTGGTCCGTATGCTGCAGGAGCATGATGCGGCGCTTGCCGATGCTGGCAAGAATGGCATCGTTATGAGTTACACCGGGCGGGCTGCTCCCTGGCAGATCATCCGCCAGGTCAAGCCGAAGCTGCATCGTATTATCAAGAAAGTATCCTTTGGAGAGGAAACCGCCCAGTCAGAGAATGAGATCTGGGACGGTGAAAACCTTTCTGCGATGGTCACGCTCTATAAATATCGTGGTCAAGTTGATCTTGTAGTAACAGACCCGCCGTACAACACCGGCGAGGACTTCCGCTATAACGACAAGTGGGACAAGGATCCAAACGATCCAGATCTCGGCGATGTAGTTCCTAAAGATGATGGGTCCAAGCACAGCAAATGGTTGCGCTTCATGACACCCAGAATCTGGATGATGCGTGAGATGCTAACCCCAGGCGGGGTTATGGCTATCTGTATTGATCATAGGGAACTATTTAGACTTGGCATGCTCATGGACGAAATCTTCGGCGAAGAGAATCGCATTGGCATAATCAATTGGCAGAAAAGCTATTCACCTCGCAGTGATAATAAGGGGGCGGCGGCGAAAACTGAGTGCAACACCTGACCTTTCCGGTACGGTGCTGTCCCTATGTCTTATTCCGAACTCAGCGTTGAAGAGCGCGCCACCATTCAAATCGGTCATGCCCAAGGTTTCAGCCTGCGCGGGATTGCCTGCTTGATCAACCGATCCCCTTCGACCATCAGCCGGGAGCTGCGCCGCAATCGAGATGCCTGTGGCGGCTACTCGGCCCGCGTGGCCCAGCAGCAGATGCAGGCCCGCCGTCAGGTGTGTCGACCGAAGCAAAAGCTGTTGCCGGGTAGCGAGCGCTTCGAATTGGTGGCGCATATGCTGCGTGAGCGTTTGTCTCCCGAGCAGATTGCCGGCAAGCTGCGCAGCATGAATATTCCCAGCCTCAGAGATGCCTACGTGGCACTGTTGCAAAGTTAGCGATGAGGCAGCCTTTTGTCTTATTCAAAGGCCTTACATTTCAAAAACTCTGCTTACCAGGCGCATTTCGCCCAGGGGATCACCATAATAAAATGCTGAGGCCTGGCCTTTGCGTAGTGCACGCATCACCTCAATACCTTTGATGGTGGCGTAAGCCGTCTTCATGGATTTAAATCCCAGCGTGGCGCCGATTATCCGTTTCAGTTTGCCATGATCGCATTCAATCACGTTGTTCCGGTACTTAATCTGTCGGTGTTCAACGTCAGACGGGCACCGGCCTTCGCGTTTGAGCAGAGCAAGCGCGCGACCATAGGCGGGCGCTTTATCCGTGTTGATGAATCGCGGGATCTGCCACTTCTTCACGTTGTTGAGGATTTTACCCAGAAACCGGTATGCAGCTTTGCTGTTACGACGGGAGGAGAGATAAAAATCGACAGTGCGGCCCCGGCTGTCGACGGCCCGGTACAGATACGCCCAGCGGCCATTGACCTTCACGTAGGTTTCATCCATGTGCCACGGGCAAAGATCGGAAGGGTTACGCCAGTACCAGCGCAGCCGTTTTTCCATTTCAGGCGCATAACGCTGAACCCAGCGGTAAATCGTGGAGTGATCGACATTCACTCCGCGTTCAGCCAGCATCTCCTGCAGCTCACGGTAACTGATGCCGTATTTGCAGTACCAGCGTACGGCCCACAGAATGATGTCACGCTGAAAATGCCGGCCTTTGAATGGGTTCATGTGCAGCTCCATCAGCAAAAGGGGATGATAAGTTTATCACCACCGACTATTTGCAACAGTGCCGACACGAATACCCGCGCTGGCCAGCTCAATCGCCAGATTACGCGTCAGGGCATGCAGACCCGCTTTTGCCATTGAATAGGCCGAGGCCGGCGAGTCACCCAGTGCAGCCTGAGCACCAATCGAACCGACGTTGACGATAGACCCTTCGAGCTTCGCGGCGAGCATGTTCTTCACGACATCCTGTGTAATAAAGAACGTGGCTCGGTTCAGCGAAAGATACATGTCATAATCGGCAAAGCTGTGCTCGGTAAATCCTTTGGGCATGAAGATACCGGCGGCATTCACCATCAGGCTGATATCGTGATGGTGAGCATTAATTTCCTGACGGATAGTTTCCATACCTTCTTCGGTCATCAGGTTCGCCGCGATGACCGCAACCGGTCCCAGAGGGCTCAGTTCTTTTTGCACCGCTTCGGCTTTGTCTTTTTTATTCCCGGTCAGCACGACACTGCCGCCCGCTTCCAGTACCATGCGTGCCACGGCCAGGCCCATGCCGCTGGTACCGCCGACGACGAGCAGTTTTTTACCTTTGAAAAAAGTGTTCATTTTCTGACTCCATTACTGGTGGGTAAGACGTTGCCGGCAGCGTGAAACTGCCGGCGGTTGACGGATTAAATACTGCAGCCATCCGTTCCGCAGGTCTGACCCGCAGTGGCTGAAAATTCGGTTTGCTGTTCATCCCAGACCTGACGCAGGGCATTCAAAAAGTTATCTGCTGCCTGAGCCCCGCTGATGGCATATTTTTCGTTCATCACAAAAACCGGAACGCCGCTGAGGCCAATAGACTGTGCGTGGGCTTCATCGTCGGAAACGGTGGCGCGAAAATCGTCATTTTCCAGGGCGGCTTCAGCGTCAGCTTTCGGCATACCGGCTTCTACGGCCATGGCAACGAGCTGCTGACGGTCAAAGAGAGAGCGACCTTCGGTGATACTGCCATGATAAAAACGTTCTTCCACCGTGTCCGCAATTCCGGCCTTACGCGCGGCAACCAGCAGGGTGTGTGCATCTTCTGTATCACCAAACATCATGCCGTCGAAGTTGTAGATCAGACCTTCAGGCACTGTTGCAAAGTTAGCGATGAGGCAGCCTTTTGTCTTATTCAAAGGCCTTACATTTCAAAAACTCTGCTTACCAGGCGCATTTCGCCCAGGGGATCACCATAATAAAATGCTGAGGCCTGGCCTTTGCGTAGTGCACGCATCACCTCAATACCTTTGATGGTGGCGTAAGCCGTCTTCATGGATTTAAATCCCAGCGTGGCGCCGATTATCCGTTTCAGTTTGCCATGATCGCATTCAATCACGTTGTTCCGGTACTTAATCTGTCGGTGTTCAACGTCAGACGGGCACCGGCCTTCGCGTTTGAGCAGAGCAAGCGCGCGACCATAGGCGGGCGCTTTATCCGTGTTGATGAATCGCGGGATCTGCCACTTCTTCACGTTGTTGAGGATTTTACCCAGAAACCGGTATGCAGCTTTGCTGTTACGACGGGAGGAGAGATAAAAATCGACAGTGCGGCCCCGGCTGTCGACGGCCCGGTACAGATACGCCCAGCGGCCATTGACCTTCACGTAGGTTTCATCCATGTGCCACGGGCAAAGATCGGAAGGGTTACGCCAGTACCAGCGCAGCCGTTTTTCCATTTCAGGCGCATAACGCTGAACCCAGCGGTAAATCGTGGAGTGATCGACATTCACTCCGCGTTCAGCCAGCATCTCCTGCAGCTCACGGTAACTGATGCCGTATTTGCAGTACCAGCGTACGGCCCACAGAATGATGTCACGCTGAAAATGCCGGCCTTTGAATGGGTTCATGTGCAGCTCCATCAGCAAAAGGGGATGATAAGTTTATCACCACCGACTATTTGCAACAGTGCCGTATATACTTACGCACCTTCCCACTTCAACACACCTTTTTGGATAGAAGTGAGAAGCTATCCCGCTTCTCACCACCTTTTACCAAATTTGTCTCACCGACTCCCCACTTCGACACACCGAAGATTCAAAGGCTTCCCACTACGCCCCACTTTTTGCTTCACGCGGTCATAACTGGTTGATACTACCCTCCCTAAAGGTAGCCTGGAGTTGAAAGCCGCATTATGTGGTTCTATGGGGATTTCGGATAAAGGCACCACTTTGCCATCTTGTTATCTTGTTATCTTGCTATCTTGTTATATTGTTATCCTAACATCTTACTAATTTGTTAAGATACAAAAACAATTCAGTTATAAATCACACAGTTAACAACTTAACAAGATATTAACTTAATAAAGAAATTGCAATATTGTCGCCTGTTTGGCAATATTAAGTTGTTAACTTAACAATTTAATATGAGGCTATGATGATAATAGTATTGGGTAGTCAAAAGGGTGGGGTTGGTAAAAGTACACTGGCGGTATCTATAGCTGCGTATCTGATGTCACTGGGCAATAGAGTGATCATTGTCGACGCAGATGACCAGAAATCTGTATTGACCTGGTACAACAATCGTCCTGAAGATCTTCCCCATATTCCGGTTACTGGCGCAACAGGCAACATCAAAGCCATGCTAAAGGAACACGAGAAATCTTATGACTTTGTCATCGCAGACTGTGCTGGCCGCGACAGTGCAGAAATGCGTAGTGGGTTGATGGCCGCTGACGTATTCATTTCTCCGTTGCGGCCTTCTCAGATGGACCTGGATGTAGTGCCTCATACATGCTCTGTTTTTACAGCAGCAAAAGATTTTAATGAGGACGTCCGGGGATATCTCGTTTTAAACATGACGCCCACGAACATGTTTGTCAATGAAGCAAATCAGGCAGCTGACGTACTCAAGGATTATCCTGAAATGCGTCTGGCTAGTTCCCGAGTTTGTGATCGAAAAGCGCATCGAGATGCCTGGGCAGAATCAATGACAATTTTTGAAACGCAAAATGACAAAGCACAACAAGAAATCGAATCGTTAGTTAAAGAGGTTATTCTGTGAGAAATAGAGCAAATACTCCATCTCGTGATGAGGCAGCGTTTATTAACGGTGGTACTGCTGGTATTGATAATACCAAAGTGACTTCAGAGAGACCATTGGCTGTAAGTAAAGCAAAACCAGTGAGCATTTCCTTTTTTGAAGAAAACTTAAAAGACATTGATGATCTTATAGCGGGTGAAATGATTTCAGGTAAAAGCAGAGTGAATCGTTCTGACGTAGTCAGGGCAGCGGTAGAGGCACTAAAAAGTTTATCAAAAACAGAGATATCCAGATTAATCGCAGAAGCGAAACAACGATAATATCTTGTTATCTTGTTATCTTGTTATCTTGTTATCTTGTTATCTTGTTCAGGGTGGTAACACCTTTTATATCGAGGCAACAACTTCGCGATAGTGAAAATTTGCGGATGGCCTCAGTCCTATACATAAGGGGATATACATGAATTCAAATACTACAATCGCCTTACATTTTTCGCTTGCATTACTATTTACGTTGCTATCAGTGGCTGGTAGCAACCATGATTTAGCAGGAGTTGTATCTCAATTATTCCTTATTTTCATGGCTGCATTTTTTTTCTTTAGGGCAATGAGGGCCTTTCTGAACATAATTAATGTGATTGAAAGCTGTAAAAAGTGAGGCTGGATAAGCCCCCATTAAGCTTGGACTGTTTCCCACACAAGAACTACTTTAGGTCGAAACCTGGGGTATTACCCATAGTTGACCTATGTAGATTGGTTTGGGGTTAACTTTTTTATCAACGCAACAGCTTCAGCTTCCGGCATAGCAAACTGCACCCGGTGCCGTGCCGCGACATCGAGCGCAAACACCTTCGTATAGACCTCCGTGGAACTGATCGATTTGTGGCCCATCAGGCTCTGCAAAACCTTCAGAGGTATGCCGGCGTACAGCATATGCATCGCGTAGGAGTGACGGAACGTATGGGGGGTAACCGGTACTGAGAACGTCACCCCGTCGGCCGCTGCGGCCTCCACCGCTTCGCTAAGCCAGGTGCGCACGGTACGGTCTGTGATCTCCCAGATACGTGCCTTCTCCATTCTGCCGGTGCGCTTGTTTCGTCTTTCCAGCGGAATTTTCAGGGTGGCCACCATCATCTGCAGCTGGCTGACATAGTGGTGATCGGAAAGGGGAACCAGACGATGGACCTGACTGCCTGCGGGGGCACGACCTGCCGTCCTGGCCGCTTTCTCGGTGCGCTGCTTGAGCGTGGCCAGCTGCACGAACGGATACGGCGGCACCAGCGAAAAATCCCCCCGGGTCAGCGCGAGCGCTTCATTAATGCGCGCGCCGGTGTTCCACAGCGTCGCCAGCAGCATCTTGCGGTGAAGATCCGGCACGTAATGGAGCAGGGCGCTGACTTCCGGCGCCAGCAGGTATTTCGGCAGTTCATCCTGCACGAGCGCCATCTGGCGCAGGGCGAGGGCGGCAGGGTAATCGATGGCCACCGGGAGCAATGTTCCGGGAGATGCCGGAGATCCAACTGGAACCAGGTTATTCATAATTTCTGTTAATTTTTTTCTTTGCCGAGAATTTTCTTCGTAATATTACCGGAGTCAGGATGACTAACCAGCCAGCGACGGCCAGCCAGAAAACAGACGAAGTCACAAACAAAACTACCCCGTCAATGACGGTAGACACGATATTTTCGGGCACAGGTTTCACTCCTCTTCAGTGGGTGGCTATGGAACGGGAACATTCATGACACCAACATCCAGTAGATAAAGCACAGAAAACCCATCCCCCATCCCCAGAACAGGATCTGGCCGCGGTATTTATCCCGCAGGTTAAAAAAGGGATGTGCCTGCAGGTCAACGAGCTCCTCACTTTGCGAGGCAAGCTCCCTTTCCAGCTCCAGGATTCTTTTCTGCGACTGAGCACACAGGGTAGCCAGCCGGATGACCCCGGTTGCCCGTTGCGCCACCTCCAGGTCTGAATCCCCGCTCTGCGGCAGAGACAGTTTTTCTGCCCGCAGCGGCAGGGCGTCACATTTCTCGTCCGGGAGCTGGCCCTCTTTCCTGTGCAACAGATGATAAAATGGACGATTCTTAAGTGAAGTAATTAACTGTTTTTGCGACCGTTTTTTGCCTTCGAGCTGCACGATTTTTTCCTGCAGCCCGCGATAACAGTCTTCCAGCCGGCGTACCGCGGATACCAGGGGCTCCACCCGGAGCGTTGAGCACCTGCCCCGTGGCAACTGCAGTTCGTCTGCCCGCAGCGGCATTGAGCTGGTTTCCCCCGCCGGGAACCGGAAACCCATTGCGTGCCACAGCCTGTCCCTCCGGATCTTGTTTTCTTCGTTTTCTTCATCAACCCGGGAAATTTCAATCGGCAAAACCAGGGTTGCTGGCGGAAGGCCTCTGGCCCAGAGAACAAACTGCTGCGTGATCCAGCTACCCAGGCCGAGTCCCTGCAGGCGGCGTTCCAGTCTGAACTCATCTGTAAACAGATGCAGGGCCTTCTGTTGAGGCCAGTAGATTGCAGTGAAAGTCTGAGTCTTCGTCAGTTCGGTATCGGCAAGGTACAGTGTCATTATGCAGGAGACCCGGTACAATCCGTCGGGAAAATGGTCAGAAGTTGGCCCCCACGATTCCTCCCTGCTCAGAATAACGACCAGATTTTCCTCCTGGCGGGTACTGTTATTTGTAATGATCTCCGGCAATGTCACGAGCCACATTGTTTTGTCGTCACCAGTCCGGGTAACACAGTCGGTCATGTTTTTTTCCCTAACAGTGAAGTGAACAATACACTTTAAAGACCTTATTGATGAGGCAGGCTTTCCACGGCGGAGCGCTGTGTTCAGACTGCGGCAGATGGTAGTCACCCGTGAGCACCCAGAAATCAGGCTGGCCTGATTGTTCTGCCACCATTCTGCCGTTTCGTTTGAGAATTTTTGGAGATCGCCATTTCTGACGCCTGCGGGCTGTCTCGATGGGGCTGTCCTCATTAAGGCCAGAATAAAGCCACAGCTCCTGGTGGCCATATACATCCTCAAGCTCCCGGACCACATCGTTAAATGAGCTAAATGTTGGTGTACCCATACCTCGCCTCAAAAATAGTATCCGGTTCAATAGTCATTCTTGCCAAACAGCTGAGGCAGTTCATCAAACAACATCACATGGCGGGTGCGCTTTCCCTTGAAAATGCGCCTCATCACTGGCGTGAAATCCGCAGGCTCCCAGCCATAGGGCCACGTATAGAAGATTCCGGCTTTCAGCGTGTTATCTGGTCGTTCAGGGCCAGCGACGATACGTCTTACCTCCGCGCTCAGGGCCTCACCGCGCAGGCCGTACTGTCCCAGGTAACGACGCAGCCGCGTTCTCGGCATCCGCGGATCGGATTTCACGTAAGCATTAATATCCATATGCTGCGTGGCGGTGATGATATTCATGCCGTACTTGCGCATGGTGCTGAAAGCGGTGGCCATCACGTCTGTCTCTGGTTCGCCATCAGTTCTGTTCATCTGGTTTCCTTTTACTGACTTAAGGGTGTTTGTGTGAACCGTTCGTTTAAGCTGACCCCGCGAAAGCCTGCAGGGCATCCGCTCCGGAGAGCAGTTCATGCTGAGGGTTAAGCTCTGCGGCAATACTTCGTTTTGACATCCTCGATGTCTTTCAGGGCGGGGAGGCTGTCAAATTCCCCAGAACATCAGGTTTATCGCATTTTTGATGTCATTTTCCCGGTGGCTGAGATCGGCCACTTCCTCCCCGGTGACGGAGGACGTGACGCTGGCCATGTCCGTGGTCATCAGGCGGTAGCTTTCGTCCCCGATGTGCACCACCGGATAGAGTTCACGGGAAACCTTATCCGACAGCAGCCGGGCGCTGGCCAGCGGGATCACCATCCGTCGCCCGGGGGTATCGATGATGTCACTCTGCACATCCACGAACAGACGATAGCGGCTCTCTCTTTTATAGGCATAAACCTTAAACTGCATCTCACCAGTCCCTGTTTTCGTCGGCGAATGAACCGTTCATCTCAATAAAGCGGGCAACCTCGGCCATCCCTTCCTGATTTTCAGCCTGCCAGCGTTCGGCACGCAGACGACGGGCCTCATTCTGCATGGCCCTGTTCACCAGGGCGGAGATATTGACGTCTGCGGATTTCAGTAACTGATAACTGTCGCTGTCTATGGTGACGGTGATGCGCTGCTTCATAATGCACTCCGGAATACATACTGATGATATGCATATCAGTATAGCGTAAGGATGCAGCTGACTCACGCCCGCCTGAAACATACTGTTATGTCGCCATTAATTTCACTTCGTGAAATTCACATACAAAATAATCACCTTAGAGATAACAAGCAGCCATACAGCCACGCCGTTAAATTACAGGACGGCCGTTCCGTCCGGATCCGACTTTTCGCGCTTTACGAAGTTTCCGGAAGTGTGCCACGGTGAGAGAATAAGCAAAGCGGCGTTTTCCGGTGGTGAGCGGCCGGTCGCGGGGCAGGGGAGGGACACAACATATAGCGTCATCCTCAGCTGGTAACACCGCTACATCTTGTGTTTCCGGGCCGCTGCGCACCGGAGGCCGGAAAGCAGATCCGGAACTAGCTTTTTTCGGATCTGACCGGGAAAAGAGAGAATACAACATAGGTTCAACATATCCATATGCCGGGCATCTGCATAGGTGTGGCATACGCATATACTTACCATCTGCATATGCTATGACTATACATATGCTTTGCATCTGCATATACTGAACATAGTCATACAGGCCGGTCGGCCAGGAGGAAATGATGAGAACTGTATCCATTTTTAAAAACGGCAATAACCGCGCCATTCGTCTGCCCCGCGATCTGGATTTTGAGGGAGTGAGCGAGCTGGAGATCGTCCGGGAAGGGGACAGCATTATTTTGCGTCCCGTCCGGCCGACCTGGGGCTCGTTCGCGCAGTTCGAGAAGGCAGACCCGGACTTTATGGCGGAGCGCGAGGACGTTGTCAGCGACGAAGGACGATTTAACCTGTGAACAAGACCTATATGCTCGACACCTGTATCTGCTCGTTCATCATGCGCGAGCAGCCGGAAGCCGTCCTGAAGCGCCTGGAGCAGGCGGTGCTGCGCGGCCAGCGCATCGTTGTCTCGGCCATCACTTATTCTGAAATGCGCTTCGGGGCCACCGGCCCGAAGGCCTCCCCGCGCCACGTCGAGCTGGTCGACGCGTTCTGCGCCCGCCTCGATGCCATCCTGCCCTGGGATCGCGCTGCGGTGGACGCCACCACGGAGATTAAGGTGGCGCTGCGAATGGCCGGGACGCCGATCGGCCCGAACGACACGGCCATTGCCGGGCACGCCATCGCCGCCGGTGCCGTGCTGGTGACGAATAATACGCGGGAATTTGAGCGGGTACCGGGTCTTGTGCTGGAAGACTGGGTAAGATAACGCTGTAAAACAAAACAGGCGGTCTGGCGCAGCCGGACACTCTTTCAGTCAGCGGTATATAAAGGAATAAAAGATGCCTCTGATCACGCGGCTTATGCTGCAAAACTTTAAAAAGTTTCCGGAACTGGACCTGCGCTTCACTCATGACCGTAACATTCTGGTCGGGGACAATGAGTCCGGGAAAAGCACGATTCTGCTGGCCCTTGACCTTGTGCTGAGTGACAGCCGGCACCGGGTCGAGGCATTGGGTGTGGAATCGCTCCTGTCCCAGTCAGCAGTAAGGCAGTTTCAGGGGCACTGTTGCAAATAGTCGGTGGTGATAAACTTATCATCCCCTTTTGCTGATGGAGCTGCACATGAACCCATTCAAAGGCCGGCATTTTCAGCGTGACATCATTCTGTGGGCCGTACGCTGGTACTGCAAATACGGCATCAGTTACCGTGAGCTGCAGGAGATGCTGGCTGAACGCGGAGTGAATGTCGATCACTCCACGATTTACCGCTGGGTTCAGCGTTATGCGCCTGAAATGGAAAAACGGCTGCGCTGGTACTGGCGTAACCCTTCCGATCTTTGCCCGTGGCACATGGATGAAACCTACGTGAAGGTCAATGGCCGCTGGGCGTATCTGTACCGGGCCGTCGACAGCCGGGGCCGCACTGTCGATTTTTATCTCTCCTCCCGTCGTAACAGCAAAGCTGCATACCGGTTTCTGGGTAAAATCCTCAACAACGTGAAGAAGTGGCAGATCCCGCGATTCATCAACACGGATAAAGCGCCCGCCTATGGTCGCGCGCTTGCTCTGCTCAAACGCGAAGGCCGGTGCCCGTCTGACGTTGAACACCGACAGATTAAGTACCGGAACAACGTGATTGAATGCGATCATGGCAAACTGAAACGGATAATCGGCGCCACGCTGGGATTTAAATCCATGAAGACGGCTTACGCCACCATCAAAGGTATTGAGGTGATGCGTGCACTACGCAAAGGCCAGGCCTCAGCATTTTATTATGGTGATCCCCTGGGCGAAATGCGCCTGGTAAGCAGAGTTTTTGAAATGTAAGGCCTTTGAATAAGACAAAAGGCTGCCTCATCGCTAACTTTGCAACAGTGCCTTCGTGTCAACGCGGTGTCTCCCGGGATTGTTCATACGCCGATATACGAAGGCTTCATGGACAAAGCGGATATCGCAGATGCTATGAAGTCGCTGAACGATTTCCACCCGCTGGGACGCGTCGGAACTGCCGAAGATGTGGCAAACACTATTCTCTTCCTGTTGTCTGACAAAACCTCATGGGTGACGGGCGCTATCTGGGATGTCGATGCGGGCATCATGGCGGTCAGACGATAACCCCGTGACGCTGGCATAAGCCGCCCCTTAAGGGCGGCATTTTTTTGTCGCCAGACATGTCATCAGCAGGCTTCACTAAGAATATTCACGACCTGTTCATCCGTGCCTTTTGTGTTCCCGGCACAGGGTGTTATGCCGGGTTCTGACGACATCCTGACAGGACAAAACGGCCAGAGAGAAAGGGGTTATACACGATGAGGAGCCGGTATCCGCAGTACCTGTGAAATTCTTTTCATCCCTGCTGTCAGCATACTCCGTGGGCAGGCCAGATTTAACCGGATATATCCGTCCCCATTGTCGACAAACAGCAAGCCCCCTTCAAGAAGGACCCCTGACTCCCGGGCAAAATACAGCGATAAATCCTCACCTGCGGTGTCGGGCAGGTAGCGGCTAATATCTATCCAGGCCAGATATGTCCCTTCGGGGATCGAGAACCTGGTTTCGGGTAAATAGCTTTTGAGATAGTCGTGCAGGTACTGGAAATTGCCGTCAATATATTCCCTCAGATGGACAAGCCAGTCATCACATTCACTCCACGCCGCTTTGTTTGCTGCCAGGCTCAGTGGAGAGATGAACTCGTCGTGTCTGAGACGCCACTCGCTTCTGACACCGGGATCCGGAATAATGATATTTGCCAACAAATTCCCGGCCAGATTGAATGTTTTACTCGAGGACATGCAGGTAATAATGCGTGTAGAATCAGGGAAAAGAGAGGCGGCCGGTGTATGACCGATACCGCTTCGGGACAGGTCGCAGTGAATTTCGTCAGATATCACCCAGATGTCATTGGCCAGGCAAATTTCAATAATCCGCTTAAGTTCATCAGGCCGCCAGACTCGTCCGGTCGGGTTATGCGGATTACACAGGAAAAGAATTTTCACACGTAAATCGGCCTGACTGGCTTTGCGTGCAAAGTCTTCCCAGTCAGGTTCCCAGCCGCCTGCTGATTTTTTTAACGCCGAGTACACCACGCGACGCTGACTGTATTCACCCGCCTTTTTAAACGGGCCATATGAAGGCGTCATAATAAGAATACTGTCATCCATGTCGGTCAGAAGCGGGACGAGACGGTTCAGCGCGGGAATAATGCCCGGAGACAGCACAATGTCTTCCGTTTTGAAACGGTGACCATATTGTCGCTCACACCAGCTGCCAAAGATCTCATAGTATTCTTCGTCGTAGATTTTAGTGTAGCCGAGTATTTTTCTATCCAGACGGTCTCTGATGGCCTGAAGAATCGGCTCTGGTGTGGCAAAAGCCATGTCAGCAACCCAGAGGTTGATTAGCTGTAACGGCTCGCAATCGAAATCCCCCGGGCTCGCAATCAGCGCAATTTTCGGCTCAGATTAAGTGACAATGAAAATCCTCCCGGGCTCACATTAAGTGACAATGAGCTCGCGTTTATCTTTTTCGGCTCGCATTCCATTTCCTTCGGCTCACAATAACTGCAAATGAAATTCGTCATATCGGGAGCCCCACCGCCAGCATCCTGTCCCGCAGTTCTGCTGTTCGAGCAGGGTCGAGCTGATGGTTGAACATGGCCCTGATTTCTGCCGGTTTGGCATCAAACTGCTCCACCATGTCTTTCAGTCGATAACCATGACGCGTTAATGTCGGCTCCAAATCGTCAAGCTGGCGGGAAAGTACCGATTCAACCAGGGCGGCGGTTATCGGCTTTTCTCCCGTCTGATAACCGGCCTCCAGGGCCAGCGTCAGATGTAGTTGAACCTGAAGTGGGGTACGTAGTTTCATCGCCAGCAGGTCGAGGGCGTCGGCGGTCAGAATGTCTTCCGGCTTGCCTTTCCCCATACTGGTTTTCAGTAGCCACTGAATATATTCCCGTTGGCTACCGGTGATCCCATCCAGCGTAAAGATATCCGTGCGATAACCGATCTCCTCCATAGTCGGGCGTCGCAGGTCATTGCGCAGTTTGGGGTGACCGGCCAGAACAACCGACAGCCGGCCGCCACCGTCCTCCACAACTTCCATCAGCCTTTTGAGTCCGATCAGTGTATGCCCGTTCAGGTCATGCGCTTCATCAACAAACAATGCCACTGGCCGCTTTCCTTTTTTGACCAGTTCCTGTAACTCACGCTCGCGTCGTTCGCCCTGTTTGGGGATCTGAACCTGTTTATCCTGCGTCAAATCGTAAAAGAGCGCGTTGATGAGCGTGGCCAGTTTAATATTGTGCTTTTCAATCGACAGGGAGCGAGCTACGGTAATTTTATTTTCCTCCCTGAGACGCTGCTGCAAACGCCGCAGAGTGACTGTCTTGCCGCTGCCAACCACACCACAAACGGCAATTAACCGGCCTTCGTGGATAGCACCGCGGATATCCTTGATAAGCTGCTTATGGTGAGCCGTCTCATAGTAACCGGCCTGATCGATTGGTTGCGCCAGTCCATAATGTTCCATTACCTCAACCCGCATGATCCTCTCCTGATTGGGTGTTGCGGAAATACTCCCTGACCCGGGCAAATACCTCACTGCGGATCAGCGTGTCTGTCAGTACTTGGTCGATAAACGCCTTGTCTTCATCCGATAATTTCGCCAGCGGTGTGGCCAGATCAGCCGCAATAGCCAGCTTCGCTGCCACCGGGGTAGGAAAACAGTATTCAAACGCTGTGGACTCGAAGGGTTGATGTGGCAACACCCGCGTGCTCTGAACGCTATCGGCCACCAGTTTGAGGTCACAACCGGACAGGGCGCTGATAGGTAAGTTCAGTTGCCGAGCCAATGACTGGATACGGTCTGCCCGCACCGCTGCTTTTCCGCGTTTGAATGCCCGATAGCGGTGCAGAGGTATCGGGCCGGAAACAGGAAAATAAGGCCCCCACTTTTCACCGTCAAACTCCACGAACATTTCGTCATCAAAGAGGCCCCACAGCAGGATAACAGTTTCACCCGCCATGTCGGGTTCGACTTCGTAAGCTGTCCCGTCAATCGTTATGCGGGCATCGATACCCACCTTGCGAGACTCCGGCTCCCGGGCAAAGCGACAGTACTGTTCCCAGGTGCACATGTCCTGCACTCCCTTTGGTGGCAAATGCATCAGCCAATCTTCCTCACGGGAATGCTTTTCGCTGCGATGTCGTTGTGCGTTATAGCGTATCAGGTAGTTCCAGAGCCATTCATTCGCCTGCTGTTCAGTCTCCGGCTTATGAAAATGATACAGCGTTTCGTGGGCTTCTTTGACGGAACGGAACGGGCGCTCAACCTTGCCTTTTGACCGGGCTGTGGTGCGGGTGCCATCCTTGCCTGCCGGCATATGTGTCTGCCAGTCAATCTGCAGCGCCTGCATCACATTCTGGAAGACATGGCTTTTCGCCACCGGGCCATTATCGAGGTACAGCATTTTCGGTCGCCCCTGGAGAGACATCTCCGGATGACTTTTAGGCGCCATGGCATTAAACAGAAAACGCAAGGCAGACTCCGCATCTTCGCCATACACACAGCGGTATTCCTGGTAATTAACCCCGCTGCGATCGTCCACCACGCTGAATAACATCAGGGTAGGTTGTCCACGGGCCGGATCAATCCACTCAGGACATTCGATATATTTGAGATCAGAGGGCGACATATCGAACTGCCAGCAGTCATTACTGCACTCAGCCTGGAACCGCGCTGCCGGTGGCTCCCGTAACAGACGTGAGTGATCGAGTCGGAACAGGGACAAATAGCGGTTAACCGTTGGCCTGCGCAACAACCCCTTTGGAAGTTTAACCAGCCCCTGAGTCGTTTCCACACCATGTTCTTCGAGCAACTGAATGGCACGCGTCGTGGACAGATGACGACCGGCTTTATTGGTGGTACGTAATTTCAATGCAGCGATCAGTTCACAATAATATTCGAGTTCGGACGGCGGCAGTATCCGGGGTTTCCCGTGATCACGCCGGTGTGCAATGTGAGGTTTCTGGAAGGCACGGAGTGTACGATAGACGGTGGTGACGGAAATGCAATAGAGTAGCGCCATCGCGGTGATCTGGGCCGCGCGTTCCGGACTTTTTGGTGGCAGACGGTCAAGCCGTTGTCGCAGTTGCAACAAAGAATCGGTTGGAATGGCCTTACGCCGGCTGCTCATCGCGGTCCAGCACACGATAGACCGAGGCTCGACCGATCCCCAGTTGGCGAGAAATCGCCGTTGCGCCCATTTTCTCTTCAACGTACAACCGACGGACCTCAACAGGATCGATGCGCGGTTTGCGCCCCTGATAAACCCCGCGGGCTTTTGCGGCAGCGATACCTTCCAACTGGCGTTCACGGCGCAGGTTGGTTTCAAACTCAGCGAAGACACCCAGCATATCCAGAAACGCCTTACCTGCTGCGGTGCGCGTATCCACAGGTTGTTCTGTTGCCTTGAGGGTAATGCCCTGCTGATTCAGGGCATACACGATATCCTGCAAATCTTTAATGCTACGGGCCAGGCGATCGACTCGCGTGACAATCAGCGTGTCTCCCTTACGCAGAAAATCCAGCAACAGTTGCAGCTCAGTTCGTCCATCGCGGCTGGTCCCGCTCGCTTTTTCTGAACGGATGATTTCGCAGCCAGCGGCGCGAAGCGTCTGTATTTGCAAATCCAGATCCTGGTCGTTGGTTGAAACCCGGGCATAACCGTAAAAAGCCATTGTTATGAAAAATGTCTCGTTAGACTCTAGATGAGGAAAACGTAACATGCAGATGAGACAAAAACAATCCAAATGAGACAGAAAAACTGTCTCACCAAACTGTATGCTTTGGGTGCACCCATAAAATACGATTTTACTCCATGAGATTTGCTGACTGAATTGCAGTACGCCAGACGACCCCATATGGGTAAATGGATATTCCAGTTTATCTATTTTGACAGAGTCTTAAGGTCCGATAGCCTTAATTGCGAGCGTATCCGGTGATCATTGCGCCAGTCACACAGAGAGCGTCATGATCTGTTTGCGAAAATAACTCCAGTAACCCGTGTTTTACCCCACTACCTGTATTGGGCTGAACCAATAAATTGCTCGAATTTTTCGCACCAGATTTGCACAGTGGTGTATTCATCAATATTGACACCATTTGGCAGGTTCTTTTTGAAGTTGCCGTAGTTTTTCAAATCACCTATATATAATGATTCTTCTTTTATTTTTAAAAATGAATTACGATCATCAGCCTGGGTTTTGGTCAGATAGATCTTGTAATCCGGACCTGGAGCAATGCTACCTTCAAATGCGATTTCTTGATCGGAGACATACAGCTTTCCATCAACCCAGTGAACAGCATTACTCCCTTTTTGGTTTTTAAAAAATGCCCCCGTGTAGCGGGCATTATTTTTAACTTCCTTAATTTCATCAGCACTGGAGTTTTTCTCAGCGGTGAGGATAGGCAGTACATAGATACCGACACCGAAACCCACGCCAAATAAAGCCAGGTGCGAAGCAAAAAACAGCGCTTTAATGTTTGTTTTCATAATATTTTCCTTTGCGTATGTAAAAAGCCATAAGGGTTCTGTAGCCACACATCCTTTATGTAACAGATTAACTTGTCAAATTTATGTTGCAGCTAAGCGCCTGCATTGTCGTATAGCGTTGCAGTGGCATATCCATGGGCATTGGTATTTAAATAAGTGATGCGGAAATAATCGGCGCCTGATTTTTCTGCTTTTGCTGCAAGCTTGCTAGTCAACTCATCAATCGTGCCACCTGAAACACTGATGCTCCCAAGGCGAAGCAATTCGCACTGGTGAGAATTGTTGATTTCGGTTGATGCCTGTGTCAGCACGGGCAGGATGCTCAGACTCAATATTGCAGCAATAATGAACTTTCTCATACGCCTATCCCGTTCGTATTTTGTAGTGATCAATAAAAAATATAAGGTAAATATTTCAGTGATGCAATTGTTTTTTAGCGATAACTATAAAACATGATACTATGAACATAATGATTAAGTTAAAAGATAAGGCTATCTCCATGATTGAAAAGAAAAAAACTGGCAGGCCAAAACTCATCTCATCAGATAAGCTGGCGGAGGCGTTATTTCAGGTTTTTGCGCAAAAGGGATATGCCTCAACCTCGATAGCAGACCTGACCCATGTAACCGGAATGAAACCTCCATCGCTGTATCTGGCCTTCGGTAACAAAGAGGGGATGTATGCGGCGGCGCTTATGTATTACCGCCAGCACTGGTTGGGGGGGCTGGAACAGTGTCTGCAGGATCAAACACAAACTTTCGAACAACGGATGCGTCATTTTCTTCATGACGCCTTTACGTTGTTCAGTTGTGACGGTAAACCGTTGGGGTGCGCCATGACCTTTTCCGCACTGGCTTTCCAGATTGATGAAGGAGGCCTTGCCGCACAATTACGCGATGAAAGGCAGGCATTTACCCAGTGGCTGGAAAACGAAGCGCGAGAGGCGCAGCAATGTGGAGAGCTGCCTGCTTACCTTGCTCCTGAAGCGTTTGCCTGTTTTATTACCACACTGGAAAAAGGGTTGGCGTTGACGGCGCTGGAGCGTCCGAAATCTGAGGTGGTGAAAGAGATGATTGAAAGGGTCTTGACAGCCCTGTTTCGCCAGCATAAGAAGCAATAAATTATCTACTGGTGACGCAATGGGAGAATTTTCATTTGCATTTATTGTGAGCCCGAGGCAATGAATGGCGAGCCGGAAAAGATAAACGCGAGCTCATTATCACTTAATGTGAGCCTGTGAGGATTTTCATTGTCACTTAATCTGAGCCGAAAATTGCGCTGATTGCGAGCCCGAAGGATTTCGATTGCGAGCCGTTACAATTAGCCCTTCTGCCGGATACCGCATTGCAAATTCGGACTGTCCCGAAAACAGGTATTCCCGCCAGCCGTCCACGGTGAGACTGTCTGTTTTCTCTCTGCTTACGTACTCATCAAAATCATATTTCATTTCATAAACCTGCCTTAGGTGTAGTCAGAAACGTCGACCTCAGTATTACTGTCAGTCTGATGCCGGAGCGGGAAAACTGGCTCGTGTGATTAACATAAGAGAATCATCACAACTGCATGAATTAATTGCGTTATTAAGGTTCTCTCGCCTTTGTCATCGACTGACGGGGGGATTTCTCGCGTGTCACCATCACAATGCCAGTCAGCACCGCCAGGGCAGAAAATATCGTTCTGACCGTCAGTGATTCATCCAGGAATACCACACCCCCTAGCATTGCCAGACAGGGAACGCTGAGCTGAAGGGTACTGGCGGTGATAGAGCCGAGAGAGGGTAAAAGGGTATACCACAATACATATGCACCGGCTGAGGCGGCGGCACCGGACAGCAATGACAAAGCAATGCCCGCAGCATCATAGTGACCCTGCTTCATAAACAGCAACGAAAGAGCGAGAGCCATCGGCGTGGCGAGTACAAAATTTGCCGCCGTTGAAGCCCCGGCCGCCTGGCCCGCCCTCCCCCTGACGGAATAGGCGGCCCAGGCTAATCCGGCAACGATCATCATAAGTGCACTGTAAAGCGGCGGTGCCTTCGCCCCGGGTAACAGCAGGGCAGCAATTCCTGCCAGAGCAATAACTAAACCGCAAGCCCGCATAACGGAGAGTGATTCCCCTTTAAATAATCCGTGGATCACCATCGCAAACTGTACGGCACCAAAAAGTAACAGCGCACCTGCCCCGGTATCGAGATGGATATAGGCGACAGAGAAGAGCACTGCGTACACCATGAGGTAAAATCCGCTCAGCGGACGCCACAGCGATAATGTAGTTTTTGCGTGATAAAACAAGAAAGGTGACAGGACGAGTGCACCACTGGCCAGCCTGAGGCTGCTGAATGAAAGGGGATCAATGTGGCCTCCCTGCAGGGCCAGACGGCACAGAATAGAGTTTGCAGCAAACGCCAGCATTGCCAGGGATATTTTAAGAATGAGCGCGCAATTGGCCATTCAGTGAGACCTCATAAAATTCTTGTAAACTACCATCTAGTTGGTAGCATAGCGTAAGTGATCACCGAACAGGAAGCAATAATCAGCTTTCAAACTGGAAGGTGAGGACAGGCATTCGGAATGAATTCTGTTTCACATCCCCAGTAGAGGAAGGAAAACGCGTAATGCCAGATGCAGAGCAGAAGATTATTTTTCCCTGCGATCAAACATATGAAATCAGTTTAAGACCTGGAATATCCTATGAAAAAACTAAAATTTACGTTCAAAAATGCGGCTGGTGAAGAACTGGCCGGATTGCTTGAACTTCCTGAAAATCCTAAAGCGTTTGCGCTGTTAGCTCATTGTTTTACGTGTGGCAAAGACCTCAAAGGCGCGGCGCGTATTGCGCGGAAACTGACAGAGAATGCTATCGCCGTTCTCCGGTTTGATTTTACTGGTCTGGGAAACAGCGAAGGGGATTTTTCCAACACCAACTTCTCATCCAATATTTCGGACCTGCTTTGCGCGGTAGATTATCTCCGCCGACAGTACGAAGCGCCTTCTTTGCTCATCGGCCATAGCCTGGGGGGATCGGCCATTCTGTCTATTGCCGGCGAAGTTCCTGAGGCAAAGGCCGTTGTCACCATAGGATCACCCGGAGAACTGACACACGTAAAACGTCTTTTTAAGGATGATGTTGAAAACATTAACCAGCATGGAGCCTATCCCGTTGAGCTGGCCGGGCGGGTATTTACCTTAAAGAAACAGATGCTGGACAATATTCAGGAACACAAAATCGCTCATAAGGTGTTCGCCATGAACAAGCCTCTGCTTATTTTTCATGCGACTGAAGATGATACTGTGTTAATTGAGCAGGCCGAAAAAATATTCAAAGCAGCAAAGCATCCCAAGAGTTTCATTTCGTTGGGTAAGGCGGATCACCTTCTGACTCATGCTCAGGATGCTGAATACGTTGCCGATATCATTATATCGTGGAGCGAATGTTACCTATAAACAGAGTAAATGCGTTCAAACTCGTAGCGCAGAGGGCGATTTTCTGCAGAGATCGGACGCTGTTTATGCTGGACTGATTTTGCGATAAAGGCTTAGGCCGATGCATACAGGCGGGGCTGAATAAGGGTGAGGCCCTTGGGCGAGCATCCTTCATGCACCGGCTGAATGAAATCAGGGATCTGGGGGTGGGAGGATCAGCGTTACCACGCCACCGGCGCTGACACTACATACGGCGGCGATAACACTCTGGAATACGGTTTATATAGAAAGAACCATTGAGCCGCTTAAGCAAAAAGGAGTCCCTGTTAATGAACTGCTGGTCTCTCATCCTTCTCCACTGCTGTACAAAATATAGTCTTAGCGTGGGATAATTAATGAGATGGTCACTCCCTCCTTCCCGGTACTATGCTGAGGACAGGCTTTCATTCGGAGAACTATCATGGAAAACATTGCGCTCATTGGTATCGATCTGGGTAAAAACTCTTTCCATATTCATTGCCAGGATCGTCGCGGGAAGGCTGTTTACCGTAAAAAATTTACCCGGCCAAAGTGGCACTGTTGCAAATAGTCGGTGGTGATAAACTTATCATCCCCTTTTGCTGATGGAGCTGCACATGAACCCATTCAAAGGCCGGCATTTTCAGCGTGACATCATTCTGTGGGCCGTACGCTGGTACTGCAAATACGGCATCAGTTACCGTGAGCTGCAGGAGATGCTGGCTGAACGCGGAGTGAATGTCGATCACTCCACGATTTACCGCTGGGTTCAGCGTTATGCGCCTGAAATGGAAAAACGGCTGCGCTGGTACTGGCGTAACCCTTCCGATCTTTGCCCGTGGCACATGGATGAAACCTACGTGAAGGTCAATGGCCGCTGGGCGTATCTGTACCGGGCCGTCGACAGCCGGGGCCGCACTGTCGATTTTTATCTCTCCTCCCGTCGTAACAGCAAAGCTGCATACCGGTTTCTGGGTAAAATCCTCAACAACGTGAAGAAGTGGCAGATCCCGCGATTCATCAACACGGATAAAGCGCCCGCCTATGGTCGCGCGCTTGCTCTGCTCAAACGCGAAGGCCGGTGCCCGTCTGACGTTGAACACCGACAGATTAAGTACCGGAACAACGTGATTGAATGCGATCATGGCAAACTGAAACGGATAATCGACGCCACGCTGGGATTTAAATCCATGAAGACGGCTTACGCCACCATCAAAGGTATTGAGGTGATGCGTGCACTACGCAAAGGCCAGGCCTCAGCATTTTATTATGGTGATCCCCTGGGCGAAATGCGCCTGGTAAGCAGAGTTTTTGAAATGTAAGGCCTTTGAATAAGACAAAAGGCTGCCTCATCGCTAACTTTGCAACAGTGCCAGAAAAGCCAAGTTGGCGCTCAAACAGCTGCACACGTCGGCTGACGGTGGATTGCGATATCGATAGGCGCTCCGCCGCTCGGCGGAAGCTGCCGGCCTCGGCGACCTGAACGGCGTACTTCAGGTATCGGAGATCAAGAGTCAGGTCGGGCATGAGACCCGTCCGATCATACCGGCGGTCTCATCGGCGAACCGCCTGCGCCCGGTGAGCGGCACCCATGCACGTCCACTTTCATCGAGCCCACCCCCGCTAGCGCCTGGGGAACGAGCACGTCCGTTGATCTCAGATGTGGAATCCGAGCTGAGCCCCTCAATGAGCATGACCATGTCCGAATCTGTCATAGATGCATGCGGCGGTCATACATTTTCACACGCTTGAAGTCTATGCGCGAAGCATATATTCTTGCGGTATGGAGCCTGAGGTCGCCAAGTACCATTTAGGTGCACTCGCGTTGGCCGTTGCAGACAGCATCGCCAGTGTCTCGGCCTCGTTTTCACCAAGCGGCCCGGGGACCGCCGTGATGGTGTTACTCAGCATGGAGCCCGGACTGCCGATCAGCGTTTTGGCTACCTCGATCGGGCTTTCTCATGCCGGGACGGTGCGATTGATCGATAGGCTCGAGCGCGAACAGTTGGTGGAACGACGAAGACAAATCACCGACAGGCGGGCGCGCTTCATTCACCTCACCAATTCGGGGAAGAAGATAACGGACGCCTTGCTCAAGGCACGGGAGCAGGTGATCTCCGAATGTATTTCGCCCCTGTCGCCCAATGACCTCGACATTCTAGGCATGCTGTCGGAGCGGCTCCTTGTGGCAAACGGCTTCGACAAAGATGGCTCGGTCAGCCTTTGCCATCTGTGCGGCTACAGCAGGATCGCGCCTTCCCGTGGTAAAGCTAAGCCGGGGCGCTCGCCACGCTGGAACGTCGCATCAGAAGGCTGACGATATGATCAGGCAGGCTTGAAATAATGGGATCGTTTGCGCTCGAACTTCTTCTATGCGTACTTGCCTTCGGGTTCGGATATGCGGCGAACCAAGGCGGAACCTGTTTAGTGGTGGCCGCTCATGAGTTACACAGAAGACAGCCGCCGAAAATGTTCGTCGGATTTCTCGCAGCGTCGGCAGCGGCAGGCCTGGTTGCGGTCCCGATAGTCTGGACGGGAACACTGGGCGCAACACTCGCACCCTCGACCAGCATCAATTTCCTCCTGCTCATCGGCGCCATCGCCTTCGGCCTCGGCGCACTCATTAATGACACATGCCTGCTCGGATCGCTGGCGCGGCTTGGGGATGGGGAGATGCGACTTCTAGCTCTACCCTTGGGATTAACGATTGGTATCTTGGCTGCCGACCATGGCAGGTTCGGCTACGATTCAACATGGCCAAGCTTAATCTCCAAACCGAGCGCAACAGGCCTCGTTACTCTCCTAGCCTTCCTAGTTGTGCTCGTGCTGGCACTCGTTTTCGTTTCCACGAAGAGCGTTCTGCGAACAAAGCCGGGTTGGTCGTTCGGCGCTTCGATGATTGGACTCGGTATCACTGGCGGACTTCTATATGCACTCTCGCCGGCCTGGACCTTCGCAGACGTGATTCAACGCGCCCTTCCTCTCAGAATGTCCCCGGCCGGCGAGGTCGCGCTCACTGCGGTGATCTCTTCGATCGCAGGCGCCCTAACCGCCTCCTTTCGCCAAGGCAATCTGCGTCTCCAACTGCCGACAGCCAATGGCATTCTGCGATCTGTCGTCGGCGGCACATTGATGGGTATCGGCATCGCGCTCATACCCGGCGGGAATGATGGGTTGATCCTCGCAGCGGTTCCGACTCTTTCACCTGGTGGGATAGTCGCCTACCTTCTGATGACGACGACAATCGTCTTCGGATTTGCAGCGCGTGGTAAGTTATTCCGGCGCTGCCTTTCACGGCCATGATAAGGGCAACAGAGGACTTGCCCTCCTGACATGAGCATTTATCCCGACCGGGAATATCGGCTGACTAGCTCGTATGCCTTTGCAGGCCCTTGGACCATGATGACCACTTCAAAGGCCGCCGGCCCCAGAATCCTGTAGGTTGCATGGTAGGTGTCGTCTCCGCAGGCATAGACGCCACTCGCTTCCAACCCGGTATCCGTCCGCGAGAAACTCAAGCTGAGGAACTGCGTCCCGATATGAGGTCCGTCTGCGAACTCGACGACAACACTGTCCTCGCTCAAGCGATAGCGATACTGCCGGCACGCGGAGAATACTCTGCCATCTGCCAGTGAGAGAATGCCGCTCTCTCGATAAGCGAGCGCGCCTTCGCCGATCGCTGCTACGATTTCGGTGGGCATGGTTATCTCGTCCAGGGCCGCGTCCATCCGTACAGGCTGGACGTTTGCCAACGGGCTATAGGCCCACCCGGAGCGCCAGCCCCATCAAGTCAAAATCCCGCAAAGGTCGCGCGTTTGCTGGGTAAAGGCATCGCCGATGAGGATGGCTTCGTGAGGCAGCGAAGCGCGAGCCAGCCGCTCGACATATCTCGCTTATTAGTATATGGTATATGCGTCGCGCATATACTGCAACGCCTGCCCGAAGCACGTAGACGACGTTCGTGACGTTCCCACGGGACCACTGTTGAGGAATTTTAGATGAGCATTTTCGACCGTTATGAATTTCTTGTCCCCGAGCACGGTCGGAGGGATCTTGGCCTGCTTAGATGGGCTCTCGTGATCGTATTTCTGTGGTTCGGCGCGATGAAGTTCACAGCGTACGAGGCCTATGGTATCGCCCCGTTTATCGAACACAGCCCGATCATGAATTGGCTCGGCATGTTCGGGACGCAGGGGCAAAGCTATTTCATCGGCGTTATCGAGTTATCGACCGGTCTCGTTCTGATCCTTGGTGCATTTCGTCCACTCTTCTCTGCGCTAGGCGCACTAATGTCAGCAGCGACCTATCTGATCACGCTGACCTTTTTCATCACCACTCCAGGTGTCGCGGAGCAGACTGCCGGCGGCTTTCCTGCGATTTCGGCTGCACCAGGGCAGTTTCTACTGAAGGACGCAGTTCTGCTAGCGGCGTCCCTCGTGCTGCTGCGTGCTTCGGTCCGCCACAGAGGGGCGCTTGTGCTCTCGTGACTGTGGTCCTCTCGTGACGGCGGGCGTGCAAATCCTGCAGAACCTCCGCGGGGCATGGATGCTCCGTCGCGATATCGAGCCCGGAGGCGCTCAGCTGCATGGCGACGCGGTCTTCGCCCGTTTCGCCGCAATCCCCGACGTCGTGGAGCACGGACTGTTCCTCAATGGGATTGATACAATCGTGATCGCGCGCGGTGACACGATGGAAGTGCGACGCCGGGGGCAAGCTAGGTCTCGCTGATCTGCACCTGCGCGGCCTGGATGACAGCGCTGACGCGGAGTGATTCTCGGGCGCGACCTACGGCGATTCCGAGCGAAAAGGCTTGCCCTATAGCCGCCAGGTATCAACGGTTCCGCGGCCTTAACGAGCCGGACCCGTTTTTTTCGGCGCGCTCGATCAGTCGAAATCCTCCGAAACCCTTCTAAAACAGGACATTTTCCACAAGCCGCGCGGAGGAAGAGGACCACGGTATGGCTTGCTGTCTATGCTCCGCGCACATATAGATGTGGCAATGGATGGACCTCGAGATCGAAACATTTTCGGGGCGTTCGCACTCATGATCAGCGACGACATCGTTCGCGCTAGTTCATCGCGGGCGCCGGAAGCTGGACCCGCCGCCTCAGCGCTGGCGTTGCTCGCGCACAAGCCCGGGCTCTCGATCCGTATGCTTGCGATCGGGGTGGGCCTTTCACATGCTGGAACTGTTCGCCTGGTGGATAGATTGGTAAGCGAGGGATTGATCGAGCGTAGGGAGCATTCGACAGACGGGCGCGCGCGATCCCTCTATCTTACTCCAACTGGCAAGGTCGCGAGCGACGAGGTCCTGGCCTCGCGCGATCAAGTGATTGCCGAAGGGCTATCGATCCTTAATCCAGACGAACTGAAAACCTTATCGGACATCGCTGAACGCGTTCTCCGAAATCGCTTGGAAAACCTCGAGCAGTCATACCGCATCTGCCGCTTGTGCTGCTACGAGGGCTGCACGAACTGCCCCGTCGATGCCGAATTGCATGAGCGAGGTGTGGACCGCGAGAAGAACGACGACGCGTAGGAGACTCGCAATTGCGGCAGCTCAACGCTGCTCAGATGGCGGGGCTTCATAATGTCAGCGAGCCTACCATCAGCCGCATTCTTTTGGCTACGCGTCAAGCCGGCCGATCGGGCATGGCGGTCTCATTCTAATATGTCGGTGATCGCCCCACTTTTAGCCGCTCAATTGATCGGAACGCGGTTTCGGAAGCGGCCGTTCAAACCACTCGCTGCATTCCCATTTCTCTATGTCCGATAGGTAGTTTCGGGGAAAAGC
The DNA here is from genome assembly GCF_056856775.1 of Enterobacter sp. QK-SA4. NCBI lineage: Bacteria > Pseudomonadati > Pseudomonadota > Gammaproteobacteria > Enterobacterales > Enterobacteriaceae > Enterobacter > Enterobacter sp. QK-SA4. Next base: position 9,679 of record NZ_JBXFXH010000003.1, on the reverse strand, counting down.
AGTCGGGAACAGGTTTCGGGAACGCATGCTCCGGCAGGAGCGCAGCGCGCGTCCCAAACGCGTTTTCCCGGTAGAGCTTCCCAATCGGCAAAGTGCGGGCCACCTCAGACTGCGAACGCGAAAAACCGCCTGGCTGGTCACTCAAGGCAGGGTAACGACGATTTTCGCTGCGGATACACCCGCCTTCAGGGCTTCCAAGGCAGCCTGGAGCATTTCAAGGCCCTGGCCCACGATCTTCGCCGGAGGGGCGGGGACGAACGTGCGCGCCGCGAGAGCCTGCGGCAGGAATTCGCGGTAGATCATTGGACCAACCTCGTCATCCTTGAGGCTCGTCCCGGAGATGTGCGTCGCCTCGACTCCAAATGAACGCTCGTCGGGCGGGGCCAGCGTCGCTGCCACCCGGCGCGAGCCCTCGCATCTCGCAACTACGGCAAAACAGTCTTTCATGTGACCGGTCGCGTGAAGCGTTCCAGCGAGACTGCGCCCGCGCATTGCCTCAATCACGTCTTCCACGATGGCTGGACTCGAGTGGTCAAGAACCTCGCTTGCACCCAGCTCCTTCAACAGGCCGACGTTGCGCGCCGAAGCGGTGGCGACGCACCTGTAGCCCGACGCCACCGCGAGCTGGATGGCGTTGCAGCCAACGCTCGACGATCCACCCCAGACCAGAACGACCTCTGGACGCGCGGTCGGCGAGTGTAACGGTGGCGCGAGAGCCAACTGTGTCCGTCCGTAGAGCCCGCTTGCGGCGGTGCCAAGGCCAAGCGGGAGGACTGCCGCATCAGCGAAGGCAATGTTGTTGGGGATCGGCGCCGCCATGTGGTCCAGCACGATCGTGTGGTGCTGGAACGCACCCTGCGCAGGTTGATTTACGGTTGTCCCGACCGCCTGTCCGATGACTCGATCGCCGACCTTGAACCGCTCGACCGCGCCACCGACCGCCGCGACCTCACCGGAGACGTCGCTGCCGAGAATCGCGGGATAGTCGAGCCATGGCAAAAGCGCGACGTCCTGCAGAATCCAGTCGAGTGGGTTGATCGCGATGGCCGCGTTGCGGATCAATATCTCGTTCGCCGCCAGATGCGGCAGAGCGGTGACACCGATCCTCAGTGGCTGCCCCGGCGCTTTCTGCCAGGCGGCCTGATTAGTCACGGTTTCGGTCATCATCAACTCTTTCTGTCAAGTATTACAGCTGGGCGTTCGTCTGAGCGGTCCAACCGCCAGGTCGGGCGCACGAAGTGGCAGCTATAGCCCCCAGGATAGCGCACCAGGTATTCTTGGTGCTCTGGCTCCGCCTCCCAAAAGGGTTCTTCTGGGTTGATCTCCGACACGACCGGGCCTGGCCAGCTTCCTGATGCCTCGATTTCCGCGATGGTTGTGAGGGCGACTTCCTTCTGCACTTCGGTGGTGTAGAAAATCGCCGATCGATAGCTCGGACCGACATCGCTGCCTTGTTGCTCGTAGGTCGTGGGGTCATGTATCTGGAAGAAGAGTTCCAAGAGCGAGCGATAGGCGAGAACGGAAGGGTCGAAGGTCACTTCCACTGCTTCCGCATGGCCGTAATGTCTCGCGTAGGTCGGATCAGGCATTTCTCCGCCTGTGTAACCGACACGCGTCGAAATGACTCCCCTGGCTCGGCGCAGCAAATCCTCCATGCCCCAGAAGCAGCCGCCTGCGAGAATTGCTCGCTCTGTCGCGGCCGCCCTATTGCCGGTAGGCGATTGGCTCACAGTCCGTTCGCCCTCCTCCGTGTGCGCCACGGTCAAGCCAGCCTCGCGGGATCCGCAGCCTGACTGGCGCTCAAGAGCTCGGTCTGCACGTCCGAACCCCGGATGAGACTCAGATCGACGGGACACCGATCAGCGATCGCGAGGATCCGAGCGCGCTGATCATCACTCAGCGGCCCATCGAGGACAATGGTGCGGGTGAACCGGTCGGGTGGCATCATGTCCGGCACCTTCTCGTGCTGCACGGTCGTGCTCGCCCGTTCGAGCGGAAAGCCCTTGCGGTTCGCATAGAGACGCATCGTCATCACCGTGCAGGCTGCGAGGCCGGCAGATACGAGTTCGTAGGGAGATAGTCCGGTCCCGAGGCCACCGACCGATGCTGGCTCGTCGGCGAACAGAGTGTGCTCGCCGCTGCGGACCTTGAGCTGGAACGTCCCTGCAAGAGTTTCGGTGGAGACGACGCCCTCCGCAACCTCGACCTGCGGAAGATCCGCGCTGAGTGGTGGGAGAAAGCGGCTCGCCCAAACCGCCACCATGGCCGCGGCGTAGTTCGCGTCCGCGACGTCGGTGAGAAGGTGATCCGCGTTGTCGAGCGAGATGAAGCTTTTAGGGTGCCTGGACGCGACGAAGATGCGCGGGCACTGTTGCAAAGTTAGCGATGAGGCAGCCTTTTGTCTTATTCAAAGGCCTTACATTTCAAAAACTCTGCTTACCAGGCGCATTTCGCCCAGGGGATCACCATAATAAAATGCTGAGGCCTGGCCTTTGCGTAGTGCACGCATCACCTCAATACCTTTGATGGTGGCGTAAGCCGTCTTCATGGATTTAAATCCCAGCGTGGCGCCGATTATCCGTTTCAGTTTGCCATGATCGCATTCAATCACGTTGTTCCGGTACTTAATCTGTCGGTGTTCAACGTCAGACGGGCACCGGCCTTCGCGTTTGAGCAGAGCAAGCGCGCGACCATAGGCGGGCGCTTTATCCGTGTTGATGAATCGCGGGATCTGCCACTTCTTCACGTTGTTGAGGATTTTACCCAGAAACCGGTATGCAGCTTTGCTGTTACGACGGGAGGAGAGATAAAAATCGACAGTGCGGCCCCGGCTGTCGACGGCCCGGTACAGATACGCCCAGCGGCCATTGACCTTCACGTAGGTTTCATCCATGTGCCACGGGCAAAGATCGGAAGGGTTACGCCAGTACCAGCGCAGCCGTTTTTCCATTTCAGGCGCATAACGCTGAACCCAGCGGTAAATCGTGGAGTGATCGACATTCACTCCGCGTTCAGCCAGCATCTCCTGCAGCTCACGGTAACTGATGCCGTATTTGCAGTACCAGCGTACGGCCCACAGAATGATGTCACGCTGAAAATGCCGGCCTTTGAATGGGTTCATGTGCAGCTCCATCAGCAAAAGGGGATGATAAGTTTATCACCACCGACTATTTGCAACAGTGCCGCGCAACGTTGTAGCGGCCGACGGGCTCCGGATCATACGGGATGTCCCGTTCTGCTTCTTCTTCGAGAAAGGCCAGGTACTCCTCGCGGGAGTTGTACTGCGTAAACCGACCGCACATTATCGTTTCTCCGGTGTAGATTTCGCATGCGAAATCTGTGTTTTCATCAGTTCAGAACATAGGCCGTTTTTCAGGTTCCTGCCATCGTGTGGCCGCCGTGCCGCTACTGTAGCCGGGCCGCTTCGAATGCAAGGGTTCGCTCTGCCGGTGTCCTCACCCGGTCGCAGTTTATTTCAAAGGCTTTACCCGCTGTCTTCCCGTCGTTTTCCGTCTCAATTTTCGCCGTCAAACCGTCCAGCCAGCGTGGGCTTTTTCACTGCGCTGCGGCTTGCGGCACCGCCCCTGCATTCTCCACTTTTCGCCCGGCTGTCGTATCGGCACGGCGTAATTGGCGCCGCATTTGAGAAAGGAGAACTACCATGTCCCGATTTATCCAGGGTAATTGCGTCCATATCATGTCCGGCTTTCCGGATAATGCTGTCGATTTCATTCTCACCGACCCGCCATATCTCGTCGGTTTTCGTGACCGTCAGGGGCGTACCATCGCCGGCGATAAAACCGATGAATGGCTGCAACCCGCCTGCCATGAGATGTATCGCGTCCTCAAAAAAGACGCGCTGATGGTGAGCTTCTACGGATGGAACCGCGTCGATCGCTTTATGGCTGCGTGGAAACAGGCCGGGTTCAGCGTTGTTGGTCATCTGGTTTTCCCTAAAACCTACACATCGAAGGCCGCATATGTGGGCTACCGCCACGAATGCGCCTACATCCTTGCAAAAGGCCGTCCGCCCCTGCCGCAAAACCCGTTGAATGACGTGATTGCGTGGAAATATTCAGGCAACCGGCATCACCCTACCGAAAAACCCGTAGCCAGCCTGCAACCGCTGATTGAGTCCTTCACACATCCCGGTGCGATTGTGCTCGACCCCTTTGCCGGCAGTGGCTCCACCTGTGTAGCTGCCCTCCAGGCTGGCCGTCGCTACATCGGTATCGAACTGCTGGAACAGTACCACCGGAACGGACAGCAACGTCTGGCCGCCGTCCGGCGCGCCATGCAGTACCCGGCCGCCAACGACGAGTTCCCGGAGGCCGCGTAATGAACTATGCCGGACACGAGAAACTCCGCGCAGAAGTGGCGGACGTCGCTAACAACATGTGTGACCTGCGGGCGACGCTGAACGGGATGGAGCACCGCTATCGCTTTGACTCCGATGTGCTGGCCGAACGCCTGGCCCGTCAGACCCTTTTTCGCATCAATGCCCTGTTTATGGCGGCATACAACGAAATTCTTGAGCTGGATGCCTGCTTTAAGGACTAAGGAGAAAAACATGTACGGAACCTGTGAAACCCTCTGCCGGTTGTTGCGTGAACAGTATCCCGCAGAAACCCCGCTGAACCTCATTGTCTGGTCCCCGGCGGATATCGAAGCGCTGGCCGACGGAATGGAATATGCCGTTTCGGAGCAGGACACAAGGGCGGTACTGGCGCGTATGGACGCCATTCCGGAGGAACAACGGCTTGAGTCGGGCGTGTCTGCCGGTGCGGTGATGGATCTGATTGAACAGGTGAAAGAGGCCGTTCCGGCGGTGATGGTGCCGGCGGATCTGCTTGAAACCCTGCTGATAACCGCTGAACAGGCGTTGTGGCACAGGGAGTGGTCCGCCCGGGATGAGAACCATCCGGTGCCGGAAAGCGTAACCCGTCGCCTGGCTGATGCGGCGAAAGTTCGCGCCTTACTGAAAAAATGAAATCAACACGCCGCCCGGGCGGCGTGTACTGAACCCGTTCAGAGGAACCCATTATGCAGGAAATCACCACGTTAACCGCCCTTGTCATGCGCCGTGCGCGCGATTTGATTGCTGATTATGGATGGCCTGACCATACCGATGTTGATCAGCGTGATCCGGTCAATAAACCGGGATGGATAAGCATTTATGTCCGTCTGGATGCGGCAAATATTGCTCATCTGCTTCCTTTGCTTTGTACCGGTGACGTACCCGCAGAGCTGCAAAGTGCCATGACAAAAATAGCCGGGACGCCAGCGCAGATTATTTTATCCGGCAGCCGCTATGCCGACGCGCCGCAGCTTCCGGAGGACGGAACACAGATAGCTTTCCCCTGGGCCGGGGAATGGCTGACGGAGCCGGAGATTCAGGCTGTAACGGATTGCCTGTCCCGCGCCGTGCGGGATGTCTCCCGGCAGGTATGGGAGGATGCGCGCCGGATAAAGGCGGCGCTGACCACGCGCGGGGAAACGCTGTTTTATCGCCAGACCCGAAACTTCCGTCTGGTTGTGAAGGAAAATGATATGCCCTGCTGGCTGGACGATGATGACAATTTGCCGGTGGTGCTCGATGCCATCCTGAACAAAGGGGCACGCTACAGCAGCGTCGAGTTCTTTGTTATCAGCGACAAAGTTGATCAAATCCTGGCATGTGGCCAGATGTGCGATGTGCTGCGTATTCCGGGCGAGCCTCCGCGCCGGTGGATGGATTTAACCCTGTTACATGAGGTCATGGCAGAAGCGCGTGCAGAAATCAGTCTTGTCCGCAATGCCCTGTCAGCAATCCGGCCAGTGTAGCGAACAGCAGGGGGCGGCGGCCCCCTGAATCCACCACGAAGGATGTCGCCGGCTCCACTTTTACGGCTCTTCCTTCACGTTGTTCCGGCTTCGCGGTGAGTAACGTCCCGTGCGGCCTGCGGCAAACGCCGTGCCTCTACTATAGCCGGGCCGCGGCTGATGCAAGGGAAGCGTAAACGCCGTCACCTTCACCCGGTCGCAGTTTATTTCATACGTTATCCGCCGTCTTCCCGTCGTTTTCCGGCTCAATTTTCGCCGTCAAACCGTCCAGCCAGCTCCTGCTTTTTTACTGCGCTGCGGCTTCGGTGACGCCCTTGCATCCTCCGCTTTTCGCCCGGCTGTCGTGTCGGCACGGCGTAAGCCGGAACTCAGACGACATCGACTATGGAGGATTTTTTATGAGCACTACAACCACCACACCGGCTGTTTACGTGGGCACGTATCACAAATACAACTGCGGCAGCATTTTCGGCAAATGGTTTGATCTGACGGAGTTTGACGGCAGGGAAGATTTTTACGAGGCCTGTCAGGCACTGCATGCCGATGAATGGGATGCCGAGTTTATGTTCCAGGACTGGGAAGGCATTCCGTCGCAGTTCGTCTCTGAATGCTCCATTGACTGGGATTTTATCGCCGCTTACAAACGCGCCGAAGAAGAGGGCAGGGAAGCCGCTTTTATCGCCTGGGCGGAGTATACCGGCGAATGTGACTATGACGCGTTTGATGATGCGTACCGCGGCGAGGCGGAAAGCGAGGAAGACTATGCGCGGGAGATGGTGGAGGACAACGGCCTGTTAAATGAGGTGCCGGAGCCGTTGCGCAGCTATTTCGATTTTGAAGCCTGGGCGCGTGACCTGTTCAGCAGCGGCTATGTGTTCCATGACGGCTATGTCTTCAGCAACTGATTAATGTCCGGCGGGGAAACCCGCCGGTTAAGGAGAAAACGTATGAAACTTGCACCGGAAACCCGCGAGATCCTGCGACAGTACAAAGCCCTGATTAATGCCCGCCGACGTGATGCCGGTCAGCGGGAACTGACCACCGCGCAGGTGATGGATGAAATCTGCGAATACATGACCTGTCAGTGTGCCGTGTACATCGGCGGTCATTTCATCTTACAGGGTGGAAAAGGCCAGTAAGTATGATGGCAGGCGTCCGGGCCGGAGGGCGCCTGTCAGCCCGCGCGAAAAACCGGGCAGGCTGCGCCTGCCGGAGAGAAACTTCGCCGCGCCTCCGGCGCCGCGCACTCTCCTCTCCGTTGTCAGTCGCTGTTGCCCGGGAATGCGCGTATTATCAGGGATATCTTCCTGTAAAGCAGACCGGTGAAGCATATGTCGAAGTGGAATATCGCCTCTTTCTCAAAAGATGATCAGGATAAGGTCTCAGTCGATAAAGCCGCCGCTGCCGTTGCCTGGCAGGAAAGGATGAACAAGCCTGTTGTGCCTGAGCTTGTTGAACGGGAACAGCCTGAACATCTTCGCCAGTATTTTCGTGAACGGCTTGACGTTCATCGGCAGAACAGTCAGCAGCTGCCGCGCGCAAATGCGCCCGAATATAATAAACCCGGAGATGAGCAGCAGAAGTGATTCTTATAGTCAGTGTGTCCAGGGAGGAAATTTTATGCGTATGTCTCTGATGTTTGCGGCCGTGACTCTTTTAACCGGTATTAACCTGTTGTTTATTCCGTTTCAGCCTGTACCGGCTCTATGGGGGGGAATCTTGGCCGTTGCTTTTATCCTGATTAATGTCGCGGCGGATAAACTGCGTCTCTGGAGTGGCGTTGCATGGATTATCGTTGCCGGCATCATCATAATGTTGATGCTGAAGGGGAAGGAGCCGGGGGACGAATTAAGAGTGCTGATCACCGTTTTTGCTTTCCTGGCTTCGGCCTGGTATAGCGTTGTGCAGTACAGAAAAGAAAAGCATTTTCGCTCCTGATGTTCCCGGCTGGCATCAAGCTGGATGATCGTCAGCCATCATTTTAGCCGCATGTAATCCATTCTTATCCTCCCGTTTTCTGTTTTCTGCCCGTTCCCGTTTTCATTGCGGGCGTCCGGGCGGGCTGTCGTGAACGGAGCCGGTAAACCGTCTCCGCCCTTCGGGCTTCCATCCCATGACGCAACACCAGGGCTTGCAGCATCCTTATCAGGATGCGCCGCCTCTGTCGCGCCGTGGCCTGCGCTCCCTGCACCCCGGCGAAAATCAACGGCCGCCGGGCTGTAAGGGGCAACGCCGTTTCGCGCCCGCGCTTTCCGTCGTTGCGGCGGGTTCCTGCTCATTCCTTGCCTGGTTTTTTCACCCTTTTGAGTCCTTTCGCCGGGGCTGAGACAAGCACAGCCGCTGTCAGCTGTCCAGGGTAAATGGCACGCGGTAAACCGCGCCCCGGACATCCGCCATCGCCCGCGCTGGTTTACGCCCCTGCGGCGAACGGCTCTCAAACGGGTGAAGGTAACAACCAGCGGGGGCGTTCAGCAGGTCCCCGCAAAACGTCAAAACCGCGGCCCCGGCAACTCAACGGGTGATGGTTTTTTAAAAGCAACGGGTGATGTTCTTTAAAAATCAGGAAAAAGAAAAATGCAGGATCCTTCATTGCGAACGTATCGGATCGCATTTCTGGGAAGCAATGCCAGCGGCAATCTGCCGATGTTTACCCGGGTGCAGGCCACGACCGGAAAACGGGCGATAAAAGCGTTTATTGAACGCTGTGAACCCGTCAAAGGCTGGTTTCTGGGCGAACCGGAAGACATTACCGATCAGCTTAAGAAGGAGGAAGAAGAAGCGGGAAGCAAACCGCAGATATGAAAAAAGCAGGGTAAACCCTGCTTCTCCCACGCCGTAAAAATCGCACGAACGGTTTTTCCGGCTTCGTTAACTACCATAAGGAGTCAACTTTATGATCGTTTCTATTTTTTCACCTTCCGCAGGCGCTGTAAAGCCCCGTCGTCATTCGCGCATTCTGCGCGCAGATATCACCGCACCTGAGATTGATCCCGCTCTCAGAGCTTTCGGGCGTCATATCGCCAGAAGTCACCGCAAAGGGCGCGGTGTCCACATCCCCGCGATGAAAAATACCGCCCTCGGGCAGGTACTCCGCACGCTGGAACTGAAACGCGCATTTAACTGATGAGGTGAGCCGCCCCGCGAGGGGCGGCAACTGCAGGAAGGAGAAAACACAATGGCACCGACTACCGCACAGATCATGACGGAAAATACCGTCAGCCAGACTTACCGGGCAACTTATTCACCCGATGATAATAAATTGCGACTTTACGCATCATTGCGACTCGATGAAGAAACGTATTCCCTGATCAACAAAGCAGGCTTTCGCTGGGCGCCCAAACAGGAACTATTTGTGGCGCCAGCCTGGACGCCGGGGCGGGAGGATGTCCTGCTTTCCCTCGCCGGTGATATCGAGGACGAGGACAGCACCCTGTTTGATCGCCAGGAGCAGCGCGCCGGGCGGTTCAGTGACTACAGTGACCGGCGGGCGGTTGAATCGGAGCAGGCGCTTGCGCATGTTGATTCGCTGGCATCGGCTGTCCCGCTGGGACAGCCGATCCTGGTAGGCCACCACAGCGAGCGCCGCGCGCGCCGGCATGCGCAGAAAATTGAGAACGGCATGAAACGTGCGGTGATGCTGTTCGAGCGCGCCGAATACTGGGAACAGCGCGCGCAGGCCTCTCTGCAGCATGCGAAATACAAGGAGCGTCCGGATGTGCGTTACCGCCGTATCAAAAAAATCGAGGCGGAATTACGCAAGTCCCAAAAGCACATTACCCGGTCTGAAGAGTATATGACGATGTGGCGTGCGCAGACGCTCGATCTGAAAATGGCGTTACTGGTCAGTAATTATGAC
>NZ_JBXFXH010000002.1:0-9975 GCF_056856775.1 Enterobacter sp. QK-SA4 | reverse complement strand
GGGAATGGGCTCGGTTGCAGCCTCCCTCAAGCACTGCTTTCGGGAGCGCGACACACCCAATGCAGACCCCGAAAGACTCCGGCACAACATGCACATGGCCGCCCGTTCCACAGACGAGGCGATGGGCAAGTTGCGGGAGAAGCTGCCGGAGAAGCGGCGCAAGGATGCGGTGCTCGCTATCGAGTACGTCCTGAGCGCTTCACCGGAGTGGTGGATCAATGCGGATTCAGGCCGGAAAGCGGACTTCTACCAGAGCTCGATGGACTGGTTGGCCGAGAAGTACGGGCGGGAAAACATCCTGGTATCGTCGATTCACCTGGACGAGAAGACCCCCCACATGTCGGCGTTCGTGGTCCCGATCACCAAAGATGGGCGGTTGAGCGCCAAGGAGTTCATCGGCAACCGCACCAAGATGAGCAACGACCAGAGCAGCTATGCGGAGGCCGTCAAGCATCTTGGACTGGTGCGGGGCATCGAGGGCAGCAAGGCGACCCACAAGCGCATCAAGGCCCATTACAACGCGCTGGGGCAGCAGATCCCCGTGCCGCCCGAGATCCGCGAGGAGGATCTCAAGCCGCAAAGCGAGCAAGGCCCGGGGTTGCTGGGCAAGATCGGGTTGAGGCCGATGGTTGAGACCCCGCTCGGGGTAGCGGAGCGACTCAACGCCAAGTTCGCGAAGGCGTTCAAGGTTGTCGCCGAGAAAGCCTCTGAAAGCGATTCTCAGCGCGGGGAGGCGGTTAAGGCTAGGATGGCATTGGCTGACACACAGAAACGCCTCCAAGCGCTTCAGGAGCCGTTTAAGGGGCTATCCAAGGAGCAGGTGGCTGAAGTTCTTAAGCAGGCGGTGGCGATACAGCAGGACAATCAGCGGAGGCAGCAGGAGCAGGATCTGGCTCGCAAGCTGGAGGCCGAGATCCGGCGGAAGATGGCCCCCGAGAAAGGCCCGAAGCCGAGTCGGGGGTTTGGGCGTTAAGCCACGCCCTGCGCCGCTTCAGCTCTGCTCTGGCCCATTCGCTGGACTGGCGCATGTCCTCCCGTAGTGCCTCGATCTCTTGGGGGGTGAGTTGGCGGTATCCCACTAGGCCGCCCGATGGGGACGGTGGGTAATATCCCCTTGTCCGGCCAGTAGGCCAGCAATGGAAATATCTTCGTCCAGTTCGTCCCAGTGGATACCCCGCTGGCTCAGTTCGTATTGAGCAAGCTGCTCAGGCTGTGCCCTCAGCAGTCGCGGGAACCATACCAGCGGCACCCCGATGATCCGGCCGTCCAGTAGCTCAACCCACATGCTGTTTTCATCGAACCGCACCAATTTAGGCGAAATATTCATGCCACTTCTCCGCAAAAAACGCTCTGTGCTCTGTTGCAATGGCGATCACCTCTCGCAACTCCCGCGCCCCGAAACCATCATTTCGAGACAAGACCGTTTCCGGTTCTAGCCAGATCTTGGCCTCATTTCCTGCCTTTGAAACGTGCACGTGGGCAGGTTCCAGTGGGTCTCCCTCGTTCGAGTAGAAGAAGAATCGATAGCCGTTGATACGTAGGATTACTGGCACGTTTTAACCTTTTCCAAAATGGTTCTAGCAAGCCCTTTTTGTTTCGGGGTCAATCTTTTAATCGAACGAGGGTTGTTAAATGACTTCCGGAAAATCTGCGTTAAGGAAAACAGAAAATTCAAATCCCAGTCACTTAATTTTGCCCTGTCAGAGCCTGATAGAACACGTTCTATTTCCAAGTTCAGTTTTTCTTCTGGGGTCATTCTCACACCTCATCAATCGACGCTATGCCCATTAATGATTCTCTTGCCATCGGAGTATTTAATCTCCAGCTTGAATGCTTGGCGGCGCTTGTATACGTCCTGCCAATCCCCTTTGGCAAAGAGGTTCGGGTTCATTTCGTACTCACAGTACCCCGATTTTCGCATGATTCCTGATGCCACTAAGTCTGAAATTCGATTGCGGACAGTTGGCTCTTTCAACCCAGTTCGTTCGGCAATTCTATTTCGAGTGCCCTTGGTGATCGTGACGATTCCCTCGTAATCGATTTTTCCAGCCAGTTCATACAGCACTGATTGAGCACCAGCACTAAGACCAACTATCCGAGATAGGTCTTCGATGTACATCTTCACATAGGCTGGCTCTTTAGGTATTCGGGCAACAATCACATCCTCCGTACTTAAGACTTCACCAGTGGAGTGATCCAAGTGAGTTGTCCTTGTCGAAGTAAGCACCCTTGCTGTGGTCATTTCTCAATCCCTATTCACTAAAAGTAGTGACAAACTCTACTGTTCAGTAAAGCTATTTTGCAACGACTTTCGTGCATATTTGTCACTCTCACAGTGACACAAAATCACTCTCACAGTGACAGTTTGTCACTCTCACAGTGACAAAACTCCCCGCTAGGCCGCGCCGTTACTGGTCTGCAGACATCTATTCTCTTATGCGCGTCAAATCAGCCTCGGATGATCAACCCTGTGGATGGGTGGACAATCGCCTTCCAGGCGAACGGCCCTCAAGGGGCATGGACAACCCTATGGACAGGGGTGGACGGGCCAAAAAGACAGCCCGCCCACTGCCCTGACCACAGGGATTGCCCACACCCACGGGCCTTTGCCCACGCCCCCCACAGGGCCAAGGGAGTAACAGGATCTCCCTTAGGGTTTGTATTAGGGGAGGGACTTGTCTCACAGGGAGGTCAAATCGACCTCGATGCGCCGGAACCCTATGGTTTTGGCAGTAGATACCGCAGCATCGATCGTCTTGAACACTCGCCAGCCTCCCCTCTGGCGTTCCAACACGCTGGTTTCAGCTTGCCTCCCGAACTGGACGAGGTGGAGATGGTAGCCGGCACCCATCGGGGTGGGCACAACCAAGGCTTTCGAGAAGCCCCCCTGATCAAACACCCACTTGGCTTTCTGCTCTTCCATATCAAAAACCCCATATTGATTCATCAAAACCAGAAATTGATACTACCCCCTCCCGCATCAAAAACAAGGTTTTGATGTATCAAAACAGCTTTTTGATGTCCGGTTTTCAGGGGCGCAGCCCCTACAAGCCGCCCCCTGCAGTGGATAGATCCACCAGACGGTGGGCGGCGGAACACGCCCATATGGACCCGTGGCGAGATCCCCCCCTTCCCTGCAAAACCGGCTTTTGAGGGTCTCCGGTTCTGGGGGAGGCAAACGCCACAGCGCCCCCCGATCACCCTATCTTTTGCCCCCCTTCAGGGGGGAGCTATCAAGGGGTTGATCTTTCCTCCGGCACCCTGCCGGAGCGAGCGACTTTACGAAGTAAAGTCTAGTGAGTACTCTTGCTTGTCAAGAGGCCCACCGGAGGTCGCCATTCTGTCGCCCCCCTCCAGCCTCTCCGACAGTCCACCAAGAGGGGAAGACACATGGCCGCCTTTGCCATCATGCGCTGCAAGAAACTATCGGGAATGGGCTCGGTTGCAGCCTCCCTCAAGCACTGCTTTCGGGAGCGCGACACACCCAATGCAGACCCCGAAAGACTCCGGCACAACATGCACATGGCCGCCCGTTCCACAGACGAGGCGATGGGCAAGTTGCGGGAGAAGCTGCCGGAGAAGCGGCGCAAGGATGCGGTGCTCGCTATCGAGTACGTCCTGAGCGCTTCACCGGAGTGGTGGATCAATGCGGATTCAGGCCGGAAAGCGGACTTCTACCAGAGCTCGATGGACTGGTTGGCCGAGAAGTACGGGCGGGAAAACATCCTGGTATCGTCGATTCACCTGGACGAGAAGACCCCCCACATGTCGGCGTTCGTGGTCCCGATCACCAAAGATGGGCGGTTGAGCGCCAAGGAGTTCATCGGCAACCGCACCAAGATGAGCAACGACCAGAGCAGCTATGCGGAGGCCGTCAAGCATCTTGGACTGGTGCGGGGCATCGAGGGCAGCAAGGCGACCCACAAGCGCATCAAGGCCCATTACAACGCGCTGGGGCAGCAGATCCCCGTGCCGCCCGAGATCCGCGAGGAGGATCTCAAGCCGCAAAGCGAGCAAGGCCCGGGGTTGCTGGGCAAGATCGGGTTGAGGCCGATGGTTGAGACCCCGCTCGGGGTAGCGGAGCGACTCAACGCCAAGTTCGCGAAGGCGTTCAAGGTTGTCGCCGAGAAAGCCTCTGAAAGCGATTCTCAGCGCGGGGAGGCGGTTAAGGCTAGGATGGCATTGGCTGACACACAGAAACGCCTCCAAGCGCTTCAGGAGCCGTTTAAGGGGCTATCCAAGGAGCAGGTGGCTGAAGTTCTTAAGCAGGCGGTGGCGATACAGCAGGACAATCAGCGGAGGCAGCAGGAGCAGGATCTGGCTCGCAAGCTGGAGGCCGAGATCCGGCGGAAGATGGCCCCCGAGAAAGGCCCGAAGCCGAGTCGGGGGTTTGGGCGTTAAGCCACGCCCTGCGCCGCTTCAGCTCTGCTCTGGCCCATTCGCTGGACTGGCGCATGTCCTCCCGTAGTGCCTCGATCTCTTGGGGGGTGAGTTGGCGGTATCCCACTAGGCCGCCCGATGGGGACGGTGGGTAATATCCCCTTGTCCGGCCAGTAGGCCAGCAATGGAAATATCTTCGTCCAGTTCGTCCCAGTGGATACCCCGCTGGCTCAGTTCGTATTGAGCAAGCTGCTCAGGCTGTGCCCTCAGCAGTCGCGGGAACCATACCAGCGGCACCCCGATGATCCGGCCGTCCAGTAGCTCAACCCACATGCTGTTTTCATCGAACCGCACCAATTTAGGCGAAATATTCATGCCACTTCTCCGCAAAAAACGCTCTGTGCTCTGTTGCAATGGCGATCACCTCTCGCAACTCCCGCGCCCCGAAACCATCATTTCGAGACAAGACCGTTTCCGGTTCTAGCCAGATCTTGGCCTCATTTCCTGCCTTTGAAACGTGCACGTGGGCAGGTTCCAGTGGGTCTCCCTCGTTCGAGTAGAAGAAGAATCGATAGCCGTTGATACGTAGGATTACTGGCACGTTTTAACCTTTTCCAAAATGGTTCTAGCAAGCCCTTTTTGTTTCGGGGTCAATCTTTTAATCGAACGAGGGTTGTTAAATGACTTCCGGAAAATCTGCGTTAAGGAAAACAGAAAATTCAAATCCCAGTCACTTAATTTTGCCCTGTCAGAGCCTGATAGAACACGTTCTATTTCCAAGTTCAGTTTTTCTTCTGGGGTCATTCTCACACCTCATCAATCGACGCTATGCCCATTAATGATTCTCTTGCCATCGGAGTATTTAATCTCCAGCTTGAATGCTTGGCGGCGCTTGTATACGTCCTGCCAATCCCCTTTGGCAAAGAGGTTCGGGTTCATTTCGTACTCACAGTACCCCGATTTTCGCATGATTCCTGATGCCACTAAGTCTGAAATTCGATTGCGGACAGTTGGCTCTTTCAACCCAGTTCGTTCGGCAATTCTATTTCGAGTGCCCTTGGTGATCGTGACGATTCCCTCGTAATCGATTTTTCCAGCCAGTTCATACAGCACTGATTGAGCACCAGCACTAAGACCAACTATCCGAGATAGGTCTTCGATGTACATCTTCACATAGGCTGGCTCTTTAGGTATTCGGGCAACAATCACATCCTCCGTACTTAAGACTTCACCAGTGGAGTGATCCAAGTGAGTTGTCCTTGTCGAAGTAAGCACCCTTGCTGTGGTCATTTCTCAATCCCTATTCACTAAAAGTAGTGACAAACTCTACTGTTCAGTAAAGCTATTTTGCAACGACTTTCGTGCATATTTGTCACTCTCACAGTGACACAAAATCACTCTCACAGTGACAGTTTGTCACTCTCACAGTGACAAAACTCCCCGCTAGGCCGCGCCGTTACTGGTCTGCAGACATCTATTCTCTTATGCGCGTCAAATCAGCCTCGGATGATCAACCCTGTGGATGGGTGGACAATCGCCTTCCAGGCGAACGGCCCTCAAGGGGCATGGACAACCCTATGGACAGGGGTGGACGGGCCAAAAAGACAGCCCGCCCACTGCCCTGACCACAGGGATTGCCCACACCCACGGGCCTTTGCCCACGCCCCCCACAGGGCCAAGGGAGTAACAGGATCTCCCTTAGGGTTTGTATTAGGGGAGGGACTTGTCTCACAGGGAGGTCAAATCGACCTCGATGCGCCGGAACCCTATGGTTTTGGCAGTAGATACCGCAGCATCGATCGTCTTGAACACTCGCCAGCCTCCCCTCTGGCGTTCCAACACGCTGGTTTCAGCTTGCCTCCCGAACTGGACGAGGTGGAGATGGTAGCCGGCACCCATCGGGGTGGGCACAACCAAGGCTTTCGAGAAGCCCCCCTGATCAAACACCCACTTGGCTTTCTGCTCTTCCATATCAAAAACCCCATATTGATTCATCAAAACCAGAAATTGATACTACCCCCTCCCGCATCAAAAACAAGGTTTTGATGTATCAAAACAGCTTTTTGATGTCCGGTTTTCAGGGGCGCAGCCCCTACAAGCCGCCCCCTGCAGTGGATAGATCCACCAGACGGTGGGCGGCGGAACACGCCCATATGGACCCGTGGCGAGATCCCCCCCTTCCCTGCAAAACCGGCTTTTGAGGGTCTCCGGTTCTGGGGGAGGCAAACGCCACAGCGCCCCCCGATCACCCTATCTTTTGCCCCCCTTCAGGGGGGAGCTATCAAGGGGTTGATCTTTCCTCCGGCACCCTGCCGGAGCGAGCGACTTTACGAAGTAAAGTCTAGTGAGTACTCTTGCTTGTCAAGAGGCCCACCGGAGGTCGCCATTCTGTCGCCCCCCTCCAGCCTCTCCGACAGTCCACCAAGAGGGGAAGACACATGGCCGCCTTTGCCATCATGCGCTGCAAGAAACTATCGGGAATGGGCTCGGTTGCAGCCTCCCTCAAGCACTGCTTTCGGGAGCGCGACACACCCAATGCAGACCCCGAAAGACTCCGGCACAACATGCACATGGCCGCCCGTTCCACAGACGAGGCGATGGGCAAGTTGCGGGAGAAGCTGCCGGAGAAGCGGCGCAAGGATGCGGTGCTCGCTATCGAGTACGTCCTGAGCGCTTCACCGGAGTGGTGGATCAATGCGGATTCAGGCCGGAAAGCGGACTTCTACCAGAGCTCGATGGACTGGTTGGCCGAGAAGTACGGGCGGGAAAACATCCTGGTATCGTCGATTCACCTGGACGAGAAGACCCCCCACATGTCGGCGTTCGTGGTCCCGATCACCAAAGATGGGCGGTTGAGCGCCAAGGAGTTCATCGGCAACCGCACCAAGATGAGCAACGACCAGAGCAGCTATGCGGAGGCCGTCAAGCATCTTGGACTGGTGCGGGGCATCGAGGGCAGCAAGGCGACCCACAAGCGCATCAAGGCCCATTACAACGCGCTGGGGCAGCAGATCCCCGTGCCGCCCGAGATCCGCGAGGAGGATCTCAAGCCGCAAAGCGAGCAAGGCCCGGGGTTGCTGGGCAAGATCGGGTTGAGGCCGATGGTTGAGACCCCGCTCGGGGTAGCGGAGCGACTCAACGCCAAGTTCGCGAAGGCGTTCAAGGTTGTCGCCGAGAAAGCCTCTGAAAGCGATTCTCAGCGCGGGGAGGCGGTTAAGGCTAGGATGGCATTGGCTGACACACAGAAACGCCTCCAAGCGCTTCAGGAGCCGTTTAAGGGGCTATCCAAGGAGCAGGTGGCTGAAGTTCTTAAGCAGGCGGTGGCGATACAGCAGGACAATCAGCGGAGGCAGCAGGAGCAGGATCTGGCTCGCAAGCTGGAGGCCGAGATCCGGCGGAAGATGGCCCCCGAGAAAGGCCCGAAGCCGAGTCGGGGGTTTGGGCGTTAAGCCACGCCCTGCGCCGCTTCAGCTCTGCTCTGGCCCATTCGCTGGACTGGCGCATGTCCTCCCGTAGTGCCTCGATCTCTTGGGGGGTGAGTTGGCGGTATCCCACTAGGCCGCCCGATGGGGACGGTGGGTAATATCCCCTTGTCCGGCCAGTAGGCCAGCAATGGAAATATCTTCGTCCAGTTCGTCCCAGTGGATACCCCGCTGGCTCAGTTCGTATTGAGCAAGCTGCTCAGGCTGTGCCCTCAGCAGTCGCGGGAACCATACCAGCGGCACCCCGATGATCCGGCCGTCCAGTAGCTCAACCCACATGCTGTTTTCATCGAACCGCACCAATTTAGGCGAAATATTCATGCCACTTCTCCGCAAAAAACGCTCTGTGCTCTGTTGCAATGGCGATCACCTCTCGCAACTCCCGCGCCCCGAAACCATCATTTCGAGACAAGACCGTTTCCGGTTCTAGCCAGATCTTGGCCTCATTTCCTGCCTTTGAAACGTGCACGTGGGCAGGTTCCAGTGGGTCTCCCTCGTTCGAGTAGAAGAAGAATCGATAGCCGTTGATACGTAGGATTACTGGCACGTTTTAACCTTTTCCAAAATGGTTCTAGCAAGCCCTTTTTGTTTCGGGGTCAATCTTTTAATCGAACGAGGGTTGTTAAATGACTTCCGGAAAATCTGCGTTAAGGAAAACAGAAAATTCAAATCCCAGTCACTTAATTTTGCCCTGTCAGAGCCTGATAGAACACGTTCTATTTCCAAGTTCAGTTTTTCTTCTGGGGTCATTCTCACACCTCATCAATCGACGCTATGCCCATTAATGATTCTCTTGCCATCGGAGTATTTAATCTCCAGCTTGAATGCTTGGCGGCGCTTGTATACGTCCTGCCAATCCCCTTTGGCAAAGAGGTTCGGGTTCATTTCGTACTCACAGTACCCCGATTTTCGCATGATTCCTGATGCCACTAAGTCTGAAATTCGATTGCGGACAGTTGGCTCTTTCAACCCAGTTCGTTCGGCAATTCTATTTCGAGTGCCCTTGGTGATCGTGACGATTCCCTCGTAATCGATTTTTCCAGCCAGTTCATACAGCACTGATTGAGCACCAGCACTAAGACCAACTATCCGAGATAGGTCTTCGATGTACATCTTCACATAGGCTGGCTCTTTAGGTATTCGGGCAACAATCACATCCTCCGTACTTAAGACTTCACCAGTGGAGTGATCCAAGTGAGTTGTCCTTGTCGAAGTAAGCACCCTTGCTGTGGTCATTTCTCAATCCCTATTCACTAAAAGTAGTGACAAACTCTACTGTTCAGTAAAGCTATTTTGCAACGACTTTCGTGCATATTTGTCACTCTCACAGTGACACAAAATCACTCTCACAGTGACAGTTTGTCACTCTCACAGTGACAAAACTCCCCGCTAGGCCGCGCCGTTACTGGTCTGCAGACATCTACTTCTCTATGCGCGTCAAATCAGCCTCGGATGATCAACCCTGTGGATGGGTGGACAATCGCCTTCCAGGCGAACGGCCCTCAAGGGGCATGTGGACAACCCCATGGACAGGGGTGGACGGGCCAAAAACAGCCCGCCCACTGCCCTGACCACAGGGATTGCCCACACCCACGGGCCTTTGCCCACGCCCCCCACAGGGCCAAGGGAGTAACAGGATCTCCCTTAGGGTTTGTATTAAGGGAGGGACTTGTCTCACAGGGAGAAGGTCAAATCGTACCTCGATGCGCCGGAACCCTATGGTTTTGAGCAGCAGACTGCAGCATCGATCGTCTTGAACACTCGCCAGCCTCCCCTCTGGCGTTCCAACACGCTGGTTTCAGCTTGCCTCCCGAACGGACGACGTGGAGATCTAGCCGGCACCCATCGGGGTGGGCACAACCAAGGCTTTCGAGAAGCCCCCCTGATCAAACACCCACTTGGCTTTCTGCTCTTCCATATCAAAAACCCCATATTCATTCATCAAAACGAGAAATTGATAACTACCCCCTCCCTGATCCAAAATAATGTTTCGAGGATCAAATACCCTTTTTGATTTGAGGTTTTCAGGGGCGAGAGCCCCGCAGTAGCTGCCCCCGCAAGTGGGATCGACCCCCAGCACGGTGGGCGGCGGGAACACGCCCATATGGACCCG
>NZ_JBXFXH010000001.1:0-3881 GCF_056856775.1 Enterobacter sp. QK-SA4 | reverse complement strand
GCAAAATGGGTGGCTACAGCGTCCGATGAGAAACCGCGGCCATAACAGCGGAGTGACACCGGTAAACCGAAAGGCAGGAATGCGGGGGAGCACGAGGGAGCCACCAGGGGGAAACGCCTGGTATCTTTAAGCCGCATCGGGTTTCGCCACCACTGATTTGAGCGTCAGATTCTGTGATGCTTGTCAGGGGGGCGGAGCCTATGGAAAAACGGCTTTGGCGCGGCCTTATGCTTTCTTCGTTAAGTATCTTCCTGGCATCCCCCAGGAAATTTCTGATCCATCCGTAAGCCCGTCCCGCTCGCCGCAGCCGAACGACCGAGCGGAGCGAGTCAGTGAGCGAGGAAGCGGAATATATTCTGTATCACATTTTCTCCTGACGCGTTTTCTTTCACTTTCTGCGCCTGTCTTATGTGGCATTAATGCTATGTGTTACTGCCATGCTACATCTTAAGCCAGTATACACTCCGCTAGTGCTCCGTGACTGGTCCGGCGCTGCGCCCGGAACCCGCCTGTACCGGTTCAGCAGCCGTTCCGGCCTGACTGCAATTTTTTTTTTTCATCCCTGCCCGCTACCCTGTAAACCTTTCTTCTGCGTTGCCGTTAACAGTAGGTAAGCCATGTTTGGTTTTTCTTCCGGAGCCATGATGACTCTTAGTGATGATGAGCGACACCTGCTTGTGTCCGTTGTTTCGGTCTGGCTACGGCGTGCCGGAGGGGATGCCGGAGCCATGATGCTGGATGCATACCGGCAGATTTTGTCTGAAACCGAACCGGCCGTAAGGACTGTCATGCTCGAATTTCTTGAATCCGTTCGCATTCATTACATTTCGTCCTGAGCATTTTCTGTATTTCTGTCCATACTTAAACGAGGCGGCCGTCACGGACGGTGGTCGTCGTTCCATGATGCTGTTATGGACGAGTGAGAGTAATCTAATCTAACTTGATTGAGTTCCGGGCGTGCCGCCCGGTTTTTTTTGCTGTTTCCCGGTGTCCGTTCCGGGACAGGATGTGCATTTGTAATACCGCGCACGCGCCGGCATCACAAATACCCTGGTCAGGGCTGCGCCCCGACACCCCGCCATCGCCTCACGGCCGCGCACTGAATTGCGCACCCGTTCACCGATTTTCACGCATTTTCCTCGCCTATCTGTGCGTTCAGCATGGCGTAAAGCGCTTCGGCCTGATCGTGCAGGTGCTCACAGCAGCCGGCAGCCTCATCCAGATCCATCTGCTCGAGCCGCTCAAGGAGGAGAAGTGTCTGTGCGCGGATAAATTTGGCCATATTGAGGGCGGCGGATTCCTGTCTGGTCACTGGTGATTTTCCCCGTCTGGTGATGATTTTTGCGTGAAAAGAGCATGGCGTCATTCTGGTGCATAGTCATGCATGCCGTTAAAATTTAACAGGCGCGTTTCTGACGGGTTCCGGGGTGGTTTGTTGTGGTTTTTGTCATGGTTTCGTCAGGAACGCGCTGAACGCGTCTCAGGCGGTGCGGGCAACGGATGTTATGGTAAATTCTTGGGGGCTTGATTATAAAATACCGCACTTCCTCTTATGTCTTGTGCTTTTTAGACAACCCTGAAAGCTTTTAGCTTTGGTGATGCAATTTGCTGGGATTTTGGCGGAGAACCACAGGTAAAGAAAAAGGCCACATTAGCGGCCTTTTTCGGAGAAGATGCTCAGTGCGGAATTTCGGAGACTTCTTTAACGTCGGTTTTATTGATCTGCTGTTTGACACCATTCGCGTCTGTATAGCCAAGCAGGCCTGAGTCTGATTCTTTAGGTTTGCCGTCGCTGACAATAGTGCGACCGTCATTGGTGTGTATGGCATAGCTTGTGCGCGTGCAGCCGGTGAGGGCTGAAAGCGCAACTGCCGCTGCGAACACTGAAACAAAAATCTTTTTCAAAGCCAGCTCCTTTTATCCATATCAGTTTTGGTCACTAACCATCTAACTATAGGTCATTTTTTATGTGAAAAGAGGCTTGATGGTGGGCTGTATATCGAGTTAGGCGCGAGGTGCTATGGTCAAAGTGTGGTGTCAGGCGGGGAGGAGGCTTATATGAGATGTAATCCGGCCGATACATATACCAAGATGATTTAAGTATTCCTCTTTGTGAGGTTGGATGTCTAATTTATAAAGGATCTTCTTGAGATCCTTTTTTTCCGCGCGTAATCTCTTGCCCTGTAAACGAAAAAACCACCCTGGCAGGTGGTTTTTCGAAGGTTAGGTAATCCTGGCAGATCCCCTAACCGTGGTAACAGTCTTGTGCGAGACATGTCACCAAATTTGTCCTTTCAGTGTAGCCTCACTAAGGCCGCCACTTCAAGAACTCTTGAGACATCTCTCGCACATCCTGTTTGCCAATGGCCGTTGCCAATGGCGATTAGTCGTGTCTTTCCGGGTTGGACTCAAGTTGATAGTTACCGGATAAGGCGCAGCGGTCGGACTGAACGGGGGGTTCGTGCATACAGTCCATCCTGGAGCGAACTGCCTTCCCGGAACTGAGTGTCAGGCGTGGAATGAGAAACCGCGGCCATAACAGCGGAGTGACACCGGTAAACCGAAAGGCAGGAATGCGGGGGAGCACGAGGGAGCCACCAGGGGGAAACGCCTGGTATCTTTAAGCCGCATCGGGTTTCGCCACCACTGATTTGAGCGTCAGATTCTGTGATGCTTGTCAGGGGGGCGGAGCCTATGGAAAAACGGCTTTGGCGCGGCCTTATGCTTTCTTCGTTAAGTATCTTCCTGGCATCCCCCAGGAAATTTCTGATCCATCCGTAAGCCCGTCCCGCTCGCCGCAGCCGAACGACCGAGCGGAGCGAGTCAGTGAGCGAGGAAGCGGAATATATTCTGTATCACATTTTCTCCTGACGCGTTTTCTTTCACTTTCTGCGCCTGTCTTATGTGGCATTAATGCTATGTGTTACTGCCATGCTACATCTTAAGCCAGTATACACTCCGCTAGTGCTCCGTGACTGGTCCGGCGCTGCGCCCGGAACCCGCCTGTACCGGTTCAGCAGCCGTTCCGGCCTGACTGCAATTTTTTTTTTTCATCCCTGCCCGCTACCCTGTAAACCTTTCTTCTGCGTTGCCGTTAACAGTAGGTAAGCCATGTTTGGTTTTTCTTCCGGAGCCATGATGACTCTTAGTGATGATGAGCGACACCTGCTTGTGTCCGTTGTTTCGGTCTGGCTACGGCGTGCCGGAGGGGATGCCGGAGCCATGATGCTGGATGCATACCGGCAGATTTTGTCTGAAACCGAACCGGCCGTAAGGACTGTCATGCTCGAATTTCTTGAATCCGTTCGCATTCATTACATTTCGTCCTGAGCATTTTCTGTATTTCTGTCCATACTTAAACGAGGCGGCCGTCACGGACGGTGGTCGTCGTTCCATGATGCTGTTATGGACGAGTGAGAGTAATCTAATCTAACTTGATTGAGTTCCGGGCGTGCCGCCCGGTTTTTTTTGCTGTTTCCCGGTGTCCGTTCCGGGACAGGATGTGCATTTGTAATACCGCGCACGCGCCGGCATCACAAATACCCTGGTCAGGGCTGCGCCCCGACACCCCGCCATCGCCTCACGGCCGCGCACTGAATTGCGCACCCGTTCACCGATTTTCACGCATTTTCCTCGCCTATCTGTGCGTTCAGCATGGCGTAAAGCGCTTCGGCCTGATCGTGCAGGTGCTCACAGCAGCCGGCAGCCTCATCCAGATCCATCTGCTCGAGCCGCTCAAGGAGGAGAAGTGTCTGTGCGCGGATAAATTTGGCCATATTGAGGGCGGCGGATTCCTGTCTGGTCACTGGTGATTTTCCCCGTCTGGTGATGATTTTTGCGTGAAAAGAGCATGGCGTCATTCTGGTGCATAGTCATGCATG